>JAJOHZ010000048.1 GCA_021209625.1 Erysipelotrichaceae bacterium
GTTGCGCAACGTAACGGTTTTATTTATCTGGTATACGACAACCCTATCCTCGCACGTGAGATCGGTGCAGACGGCGTATTATGCTCTTCCTTAAAGAAATGTTCCGATGCCCGCAAATTGCTCGATGCCAATGTTAATCTATTGAATAATCGCATCATTCAAGACATGACTGTATTACTTAATGTGACGGTTATTATGCTTATTACTATTATTATGATTCTTTTATTTGGAGTGTTTCAACTTGTCAACCACTTACTCCCCAACATCATCACTAGTCTTAAAATCATCAGCAGTGCTGATGTACTCCATGAAACCCTTCCCGTCATTAATCCGTATTACTGTGAAGCTAAGAAAATCAAAGAAGACATTCATCTTATCTTTGATGAGAAAAAATTCATTGTGGAGTTGCAAAACAAATTGCTGGATGTGTATGTGGTGGAAGACACCATGAATGTGCTTTTTGATTTCTTGAGTCGACAACTTAGAATCGATCGTATAGGACTAGCGTACGTTGATTATCAAAGTGAAACCTTTGTGGCTGAATATGGTGTTTTAGCGTATCAATCCACCATTCTTGGACCAGGTTTTGTGCAACCTTTTCATAAAACATCCCTCACTCAAATCTTAACCACCCAACTTCCAGTCATCAACAACTCAATCAAATCATCACTGTATACCAATCCTACCAGTGAAGCTTTAAACATGCTTCACCAAGAAAAAATTCAATCCAACCTGACCATTCCAATCATCATGAATCAAATTGTGTTTGGCTTTATCTTCCTCAGTTCCTATGAAGCCAACTTCTTTAATCAAAAACACATTGAACTTGGTATGAAAGTCGCCAATGAAGTGAAGTCACTGCTTCATCGTGCTTACTTCACCAACGTTGTCCTTACCAAGATGACATCTGCCTTTTCTGAGCTTGTTGAAAACAAGGACAATGACACAGGAAATCATATCTTACGAATGGTCAAGTATTCATCACTGCTTGCGAGAGCAATCCGTACTAGAATCAATCCGGATTATCCTATGGATGAAAAACAATTTTAGAAGTTGAGCGTTATGCTGCCGTCCATGATATTGGAAAAGTGGGTATACCAGACGCTGTATTAAAAAAGGAGAGCAAGCTCACTCACGAAGAATGGGAAATCATGAAGAAACATCCTAAGATTGGAGCTGATGTGTTTAAGAACCTACGTTTAGCGCTTAATGCATTTGATTCAACATTATATCAAGTGGCAGAAGACATCACTCGCTATCATCATGAACGATGGGATGGGTTAGGTTATCCTTATGGATTAAGAGGATTTGAAATCCCTCTAGTTGCACGACTGATCGCTGTTGCGGATGTGTTTGATGCCTTGTCATCCAAGCGAAGTTATAAGCCGGCTTTCTCCTTTGAAGAATCCCTTCAAATCATTAAGAATGCCTCTGAGTCTCAACTTGATCCCTTCATTGTTGAGGTGTTCATTGAAGAAAGCACTCAAGTATTAGCCATCTATAATGCATTCAATTGATATTCAGAAATCTCTAATTGAAAAAAGAAACGATGAATGTCGTTTCTTTTCATGTCTTAGAATCCTCTTGTCTGACCTTTGTAAGGAGGTTGTTGATGGTTATTATACTCCTCAATCCCAGGACCTTTGAGTTGTTTTAACCTGAACAAGCCATACACATAACTGAGAACTAAAACCCCTACTGTAAAGGGTAGTCCTAACAAGGTGTTCATCCAAGCCAGTTGTTGATACTGTTTTGAAGAAAAAGATAAATTTGTAAACTACTTCTTAATACAAACAGAAACAACCACATGAGTGTGACTTCTGTGTAGGCAGGTTTAATGTCTTTGCGCCAAAACCAAGACATGGTCCATCCTCTGGTAAGATGGGATGCGAGTGCAGCAAGTGGTTTTCCAATCATCAATGACACTAACATCACAAGTAATAGAAACAGATTAGAAATGATTCCAGGTAGAAAGAAATTCGTGGCATTGTTGACTAGTAACGCAAAACCGCCTGCTATTGCCACCCCAATAACCCCTCCAATCGCATAAACCCCTTTTTGCTTATTCAACATTCGAATTAAGGTTGTCCCACTAGCCAAGCTTAAGGCACCAAAAAAAGCAATGGGTAATGAAAACCATGCATTGAGTAGTGTAAATAATAGTGGAGGAAAGATCGCATCAAGGGTATTACCCTTAAGTACACTTTGAAGCTCCTCTAGAATCTCTTTGTTTTTTGACTGTTTCATACAGGAATTGAGGGTTTTCTATACCCCATAAAGAAGATTAGCCAATCCCCCTTAGAAGCAAAGGCCACCACAAAAACATACAATGCACCTGTAAAGAAACCTAAGACCATCATTGCGACAACCCAAACAAGAGATACCAATGGGTTCTTTTCTCTGAACACAATCCAAGCAGAAAAAAGAATAAAGCCTGTATACAAGTCTACAAGTGAAACAATTCCCCAAGGATTAGAAAGAATCAGTGAGCCATCAGAAGCAAAATCTCCGACACTGAATCCATAAATAAGCACTGCTGTCATGGCTAAGATGCCTAATACACTAATGATTTTAATTGTTTTCATCATGGTTTCCCTCATTTTTTTCATTATAGCACAATCATTAATCTAACTATGATTTCATGATTTTTTAAGTCTATCTTTACTAATTTAACCTTATATATCACAAACCAATCATTAAGTATCCTAGTGGGTTAGCAAAAAAAGTGCTTCTTATTAGTACATCATTTGACTTCTAGAAACAGTGAAGTTAAAGTGAAAATATAGTATTCCTTGTCTACACAAGTTTCAAGACATCACAAATTAAAAGGAGAATATTTTCATGTTAAATTTAATTGCCGTTATTCTCATTGTTTTATGGTTATTGGGTATTGTATCATCATCAACCATTGGAGGATTCATTCACGTTCTTTTTGTTATCGCTGTAATTATTATCCTTCTTAGAATTATCAAAGGAAAGAGAATTCTGTAGGTTAAGGGATCGTTTCAAATAACTTTCCAAAACTATAAATAACCAATTTATATTTAAGTCACTCTAGTAGTAGATCTCTTACTAAGTCTATGACTATTACATGATGCACTGAACTGTTACCTATTCAACTTACATCCAAAAGTCTGTGAACCAGACTTTTTTCAATTCCACCAAATCATTAAAAGTTAATTGCATACTCATCTTTCTTAATATATATCTTTCGTTTCAAATAAATATTTGATAAACATATTGACATATATTAGATATCATCTAATATGTTATTATATTATTAGATGATTATCTAATATATCATTAGATATTTAGTATAGGAGGTCATATGAAGTCATTATCCATCTACAAAGGTGTGTTCACCCAGACTCAATACATGAAGCTGATTGTTGCTAACATGATTAATCGCTTTGGCGATTCCATTGATATGATTGCTTTTAGCTGGATGGCTTATCAAATCAGTGGTTCAACCACTTGGATGGCTATTGTCTTCGCATTCAATGCTTTACCTTCCATTCTTTTCATGCCTTTTGCTGGGGCATGGGTAGAATCCATGAACAAGAAGTTAGCCATGATTATCACAGATGTGGGTCGTGGAATACTTGTGGTGATGATTGCTTTTCTTTATATTAATCAGATGCTTACCCCTGTCATGCTGGTGATCACCACACTGCTTATCTCCACACTCGAAGCGTTTAGAATTCCTGCTGGTATGGCCATTATCCCTATTGTCTTAGACAAAGAACATTACAACACTGGATTGTCTTTAAATGCCACCGTACGTCAAGTCAGTATGGTCATTGGTATGGCATTAGCTGGTGGCATCATTGCTTTAATCGGTGTGTTTGGTGCCATGATGATCAACGCCCTTACCTTCTTCCTTTCCTCCTTCTTAATCAGTTTGATGCATGTCCCTCATGAATCAACATCACGTAAGGAAAGCACATTGTATTTAATTAAAGAAGGATTTGAGTATCTTAAGAATACTCACATTATCTTTATACTTTGCTTATTTGGAATGGGAATGAACTTCTTGTTTTCTCCATTTGGTGTCTTACAAACACCCTACATCGTGGATGTATTGAAATTGGATGCCGTTGCCTTATCTTTACTTGGTGTGACCAACATTGCTGGGATGGCACTAGGTAGCTTTCTGTTTCCTCACGTCTCATTAAAATTATCAAGACAAAAAATCTTAGGTTTATCTGGTATTGGTATTGGATGTGGCTTCATCAGTTTCACACTCCTTCATTCAGGTTTGAATACCTCTTTCTTATTGATTGCACTTGCGATCATTTCTTCTCTTTTTGGTCTTATGGTTGGCTTTCTTCAAACTAGCATTAGTGTGAGTTTCATGACCCATGTGGATAAGACCTACTTAGCTCGTGCTGGATCCATCTTCAATGCCTTAGTGTCTGGTTCTGTTCCAATTTCATCATTTCTATTAAGTGGCATTACCTTCTTATTAGATATCCCTCAAATCATGATTCTGTATGGTATACTTTCCATAGGACTCTTTGTGATCATCACCATGAATCGAAAACTAGCTACCTTATAGAATGGAGCAAGCATGAAACAATCAATCGAAAAACTTAATCTTCTTGTGGAGTGGATCCATCTAGCTTCACGGGTCTCCAGCAAATCAACCACCCAAACCACAGCCAACTCCATTGCGGAACGCTACAGTATTGAAGTGGAAACACTGCATCCCCACATCAATGCGTGTATATTATTGGAAGAAAAACTGTTGCCCACCATCGACTCTTCCATGAAAGATTTTGAGTTCTTCTTTGCCCCTCTTAATCAAAACCAGTCTTTAGCTCAACTGCTTGTTTCTATCTTACTTAACCCTCTTTATTCACACTCGGTTGACACCATCACTTCTCATCAATGGCTTCACGCCTTTATCAATGGGGTTGCTACAGTATTGGAAGAAGATGATGTGGCAACATTTAAAGAAACCCATCACATTCATGATTTAGCAACACTCAATCATGTAATCATGAACAGTGAATTGGATGAATCAGCCCGTTATCGCTTAATTGTGGCATCAAATCAACCCACTTGGTGCATTCATCGCATACAAGAAATGTATTGTGTTCATGAGAAAGAGTGGGTAGCTCTTGAAGATGAGATGAATCAGCTTGTGAGTAAAACCCTTACCCCGTGGATGAATCAACACAATCATGTGTATGATTTGATTGAATCCAGCATCAACATCAAAGGCCTTCCACAAGCAGAGAATATCCTTATCATCCCTTCTTTGTTTAACTTCAACTCCTTCATGGTCGTTAACCAAGACCCCTTTGCTTTTGATTTAAAACAACCTTTACTTCACATTGGATTTCTCATTTTTGACTTAACTCATACCCTTCATCAGTTATCTGAAAATCAACAACGTTTCCACCTTGTGCTTAAAACATTGGCTGATAAAAGCAAACTTGAAATCTTAAGGTTATGTCAAGAACAAGCCTTGTATGGTCAACAAGTGGCGAGTCATCTACAAATCACCACCGCCACTGCTTCCTATCATCTCAATGCTTTAGTGAACATGGGGTATCTTTCCATGACGGTCCAAGCCAATCGCATTTACTATGAAACCCAATCTAAGAAAATCACCTCAGATTTACAACTCATTCAAAACCTATTTACACCTAAAGACTGATCTCATCAGTCTTTTTAATGAAGTGTTTCAATAGAATTGAAGCACCACCTTCGTTATACATAATATATAGAGTATAAAGGAGGAGTTATGAAATCAACATTCCTTTTCATCCTATTATCCTTGTCACTGACACTCAGTGCGTGTGCACCTCAACTACCCATTGATGAAGAACCCATCATTGAAGAACCGATTGATGAGCCTACAGAACCTATAGATATCGTGCTAACCGATCCTGTTGAAATCTCACCTCGTGATAATAACTTTGAACCTGCTTTTAGTGGTCAAACCAGAAGTCAAGGAACAATCACACGTACACCTTACAGCGTTGAGTTAATCACCTCTGATTTGGTTGAGCCATGGGGAGTGGATGTGTTACCTGATGGTCGACTCATCATCACTGAAAAAAGAGGAACATTAAGAATACTCAATTTGGATAACACCCTTTCAAGTCCAATTGCTGGTTTCCCTGCATTGAATACCCTAGGTCAAGGGGGATTGTTGGATGTGGCTGTCAGCCCAAACTTTGAATCCGATGCAACCCTGTTCTTTACCCTCTCGTTGAGAACTAACTCAGGATCGGTGAGCGCAGTAGCGAAAGCCACCTTGGACACAAAAACGTTAAGCCTCAATGATGTTCAAGTCATTCATCGTGCTGATCCATCCTTTAATGGAAATGGGCATTTTGGAAGTCGAATGGTGATTAAAAACAATGCGTTGTATGTTTCTACAGGAGATCGTCAAAGCTTTGAAACAAGAAACAATGTTCAACTGCTAAACAATGGATATGGAAAGATTTTAAGAATGACCTTTGATGGTGAACCTATCACGTCCAATCCTTTCTATACTCAAGGGGGTTATGCCCGCTTTGTGTATGCTTTAGGATTACGAAACACACAAGGTTTAGCGCTTCATCCCATCACAGCAAGTCTCTACGCTTCTGATATGGGACCTCGTGGAGGCGACGAAATTAATCTTATTGAGTCCTCCAATAACTACGGTTGGCCCATCATCACCTATGGCAGTGAATACAATGGACAACGTATAGGTCAAGGCATCACTTCTCAAGAAGGACTGACACAACCCATCTATTATTGGGACCCATCCATTGCGCCAAGTGGCATGACCTTCTATGATTCCAATGTGATTCCTGAATGGGAAAACAATTTGTTTGTGGCAGCACTGCGAGGAAGTCATCTTGCTCGTTTGGTGATTGATGATGATCGTGTGGTTGCAGAGGAGCGTTTACTCTCTGATTTAGGTGAGCGTTTTAGAGATGTCAGTGTTCATGATGGGGTCCTTTTCACCATCACTGACAGTGGTCGATTGTATCGAATTCGCAAAGAATAGGGTTCTACCTTATCTTAGATAAGGTATACTTATGGTAGAAGGAGAAAGAATATGAATCCAATGACATCTTATTTTACGTTATCCAATGGGGTGAATATCCCTATGGTTGGTTTAGGCACGTGGCAAATTCCCAATGATCAAGTGTTTGATGTGGTGATGAATGCCTTTGAGGTGGGTTACACTCACATTGACAGTGCACAAGGTTATCAAAATGAAGAAGGCGTGGGTCGTGCCATTAAAGCATCCACCCTTTCCAGAGAATCCATTTTTGTTGACCACGAAGCTTCCATCTCATATTAAAGGATATCAAGAAACCTTAGATTCCTTTGAACAATCCATGAAGGATCTACAACTTGAGGTATTAGACCTTTATCTCATCCATGCCCCTTGGCCATGGAGCAACATTGGTCAAGATTGCACCCAGGGCAATATTGAATCATTCAAAGCCATGATAGACCTATACAAACAAGGTCGCATTCGCAGCATTGGCGTCAGTAATTTTTCAGTAAAAGATTTAAAAGCCATCATGGATGCGACAGGGTTTGCTCCTCATGTGAATCAAATACGCTTCTATGTTGGAGACACTCAAGATGAGATTGTATCCTTCTGTAAAGCAAACAACATCTTAGTTGAAGCATATTCCCCTTTAGCCACAGGTCGTATTCTCAATCATCCTGAGTTACTTCAAATGGCAGAACAAAAAGGAGTCACTATTGCTCAACTTTGCATTAAGTATTGCCTACAAAAGAATACCCTTCCTCTTCCAAAGACGACGAAGAAAGAAAGAATGATTGAAAATGCTTCTTTAGACTTCACCTTAAGTGAAGAAGAGATGAAGAAGTTGGATCACATCAAATAGAAAGAAAAGATATCCTTTTAATCTAAGGATATCTTTTTTTGTGCAAATCTTACTTTGAAAATAAGTGTCATGTTCAATGATGATCATGGTTGGCTCAAACATCATTATTAATTGTTCAACTTGTTCACGAGCATGGACATCCAAATAATTCAATGGCTCATCCCAAATATACACATGAGCTTGATCACAAAGACTTTTTGCAATCAAGACTTTCTTTTTTTGTCCTTGTGAATAGAGTGATAATTCAATGTCAAACTGTTCGCGATTAATACCTAACTTTCTTAGAATCGCTTTGAACAAAGGTTCTTCCAGTTGATGCAACTTAATAAACTGATCCATTGTGCCTTGAACCAGTGAAGTATCTTGAGAAACATAAGAAATCACTAATTGAGAGGAAATCTGAATTTCACCACTGTATTTCATGGTTGAATCATAACAGCACCGAATCAAACTACTTTTGCCACTTCCATTTTTTCCTTCAATCAATAAACGATCACCTCGCTTAAGATCAAATGAAACCGGTGAATGAAGAGGCTTATTAAACCAAACACACACATCTCTAAACATAAATTGATGGTGATTGAAGAAAGGCAATGATTGCAGTTTTAACTGTTCTATCTTTTCAATATCCAGTAGTAATTTCGTTTTTGATTCAATGGATTTGTTTGTTCTTTTTTCAAGTGATTTGGATCTTTTCATCATTTTTGCTGCCTTGTGGCCTATATATCCACGATCAACACCCCCTTGACCAATCTTAGTGGCTTCAACTTTATCTGACCATGTTGCGGTTTGAATTTTCGCATAATTCAAACGTTTGATGTCCTTCTTTGTTTGCTCATTCATTGCAAACTCATGTTGCATTTTTCGATCATAATTCAACTTCCATTGAGAGTAATTCCCTTTTTGAACATCAATGCTTGATGCATTAATGGAAACAATATGATCAACACAGCGATCTAAGAAGGAACGATCATGGGAAACGAGTATGAATCCTTGTTTCGTTGATAAGTAATCCGCTACTTTCATTCGTGATTGGGAGTCCAAATGATTGGTCGGTTCATCAATGAGATAGAATGCTCTTTCATTAAAAAAAAGCATAATAAGCATAATCTTGGTTTGCTCACCTAACGAAAGTGTGTGATATGAGCGATCAAAACACTCTTCTTTTAACTCAAGAAATGAAAACTCCTTCATCCATTGCCATTTTTCAATCATTGGATTGTATTCTTTTAAAATAGATGCTGTCATTCTTTCAGGTTGAGTAATCTTAAATGGAAAATAAGCGCAAGAAAGTGGACAATGGATTGTCCCATCATAGATAAGTTCTTTCATAAGCAACTTAAGCAAGGTTGTTTTACCCCTTCCATTACGTCCAATGAGTCCACAATGCCATTGTGTGTCCAATGTGAGTGAACAATCTTTGAAAATAGGGACAGATGAATTAGAATATGTAAAGGTTATTTGATTAAATGTTAGTGTTGCCATAGGGTTTCCTCCTGTAAATAAAAACCACAAGAAAGTTAATTCTTGCGGCTCTAGTTTCAAGAAAAAGAAATAGATAACGTGAAGTCAACTTTCTTTGTCACAGAGAAAACAATGTTTTAACCATGACTTATGTTAGAAAGTTGCTTTGATCATTTCCTCACCTCTATTTAAAATTAGTGTACCACTAAACTCATTAAAATTCAAACTTCTATTCTTTAGGCACCCATGCTAAGGCCACTAAAGGAATGGAGATGTTGTTGGAAGTGGCTCTTATCTCAACTTCTTCAAGATAATCTGTGGTTACATCATAGTCATCACTGATCTTTAAGACATGATTTTCAAGTTCTTGACTTAACTCTTGAAGTTGATTTTGAACTGATTCTAACGTTTCTTGAGCTTGTTCAATGCCTTGTCCACTCTTGAGTGCTTTAGATGAACTCTTCATGGCTGATCCAACACGGGTAATGGATGTGGCTGAGATCTTCTTTGATCCAAATAAGGCTGAGAAGATGGCAGTTCCTGTTGATACCATCGCATCCATTTTCTTTTGATTGGCTAAGGTGCTCTGTTTTTCAACGGCTTGTTGAGCACGACGTAAACGATCTTCTAAGGTATTCATTCGTGTGGCGTATTTTTTCTTTAGTGCTTCAATGGCTTCATCTCTGGCTTCATGAGCGGCATGTTGGAGTCGAATCACAAAGTCTCGTTGATCCTCATTGACTTGTGAAAGCAGTTTTAGTTTTGGACTGTAGAAGAGTTTAAGTGAAACGTTGGTTCGGATAAATTGGTTGAGTGATTTTTCCCAAAGATCATAGTTCTTTAGATTTGAAGCCGCTTGAGGGTACGCTTCAAACACCGCATTGTCTGGTTTTTGTCGACTAATGTCTTTTAAAGAAAGGTTGACTTTCTGTGCTTCACTCCAATCCACACTGATGACTCCATCATGAATTGGTGCAAGGAACACGACATTTTGATTGAGTGAAACATTGTGTTTAGCACTTTGGTAAAACACATCTCCTACCCCTATACAATAAGGTTCATAGGTGAGTGATGATGTTGAATACTGTTGAGGTGGACAATACACTTGAGGAATTTGTGCTGATAAGAGGGGTTGAGATGAAGATTGTGTTGTTTTTTGAGGTTGGAAGGCGTGTTGAGGTGTGGTTGAGATTTGATTTAACGAAGCAATTTGATCACGCGTCATAGGTCCTGCCAAGTAAGAAAGCACCCATCGCGTTGAGAATAAGGTTGGATTCGCTTCATGCACACTGTGTAAGTAAAATTGTCGCTGACTTAAACCTGCAATTAATCGCTCAGTTTCCGTCCGATTGAATGGTTTATCCGAAGCCAATCCTTCAAGCCCAGCAATTAATCGTTCAATATCACGTTGAGTTTGAAGTCGTCCTATTAACCACGTTCCAGTGTTGGACAACGCTTTATAGTCCAAATCCACAGGATTTTGAGTCGATAACACTAATCCTAGGCCATAAGCACGGGCTTGTTTAAGCAAGGTTAACAGTGGTGTCTTGGATGGTGGATTCGCCACAGGTGGTAAGAAGCCAAACAATTCATCCATGTACAACATGGCTCTTAAACTTCCAGTGCCTGGTTGAGATCTCATCCAAGAAATCACTTCATTGAGTAACATGGTCACAAAAAACATGCGTTCTGAATCAGACAAATGAGCGATAGAGAAAACTGAAACACATGGTTTTCCTGAAGAATTATAGAGAAAATGCTGAATATCCAATGCTTCTCCTTCTAGCCAAGATTTAAAACTAGGTGAAGCCAACACATTATTCAGTTGCATGGCTAGCGTTAATCGGTCTTTTGATGGATAAAAGGATTCTAAATCAAGCACTCCCACCTGTTTCATTGGCGGAGTTTGAATCATGATGATTAAATCAGATAAGGTTAACGCTTGGTGTTGTTGCCAAGCATGATCCAGTATATTAGAAATTAGGATATGTTCTCTCGAAGTGAGTGTTTGAGCATTCACTCCAATCAGTGACAAGATGGAGGTTGCGGTCACATCAAGACGTTCACGATAAGCATCATGGTCTTCTAAGATGACTTGAGGTGGTGGATTAAACGATTTAAGTAATGAGACACTTAAGCCTGCACTGCTTCCTGGAGTGTACACTTTGACTTGAGCAGCATCCTTAAACTTTTGAATGCGTTCACCACTTTGACCCCATGAAGCTAAACCTTTCTTCCATTGCTCTGCTTGATTCAAGGCAAATTCTTCTTTACTTAATCCTTTATTGGAAGCCTCACTTAAATTAATCCAAGGTTCAAAATCCGCTTGTCTGAGTTGAGGAAATGTCAGTGCAAGATTGGCCAAATCTCCTTTAGGATCAATCGCAATGACTGGAATTTGATCCAGTGCTGCTTCTTCAATCATGCTGATACCCAATCCAGTTTTACCACTTCCTGTCATCCCTATGATCATGGCGTGAGTGGTTAAATCTTTGGATTTCATTAAGACCAAATTATCACTGAGTTGCTTTGTTTCTGAATCCAACTCTTTACCTAAATAAAACACTCCCATCTTTTCAAAATCGTGCATAGTTGCTCCTTACATTAATGAAATCATACTTATTCATTCTTATCTTAAGTTTACACCAACAAAATTCAAATTGGTAAAGTTAACTGATTTTTTGAAAGAAAAGTCACATATTTTTTAAATTGACTTGAATATTGGTTATCCTTTACACTTTTTTTAACTTAAAGGGGATGTTATGGAACACACAACACAAAAACGAAAGTTTGGATTATTGACGACTGTAGCGATGATTGCAGGAATAGTGATTGGATCAGGTATTTTCTTTAAAACCGATGATGTCTTGATCTCACTCAATGGAAATGTAGGTCTCAGTGCATTGGGATGGATTCTGGGCGCAATAGGCATTATCTTTGGAGGTTTAACCGTTGCGGTCTATGCGAAGAAGGAAGATTCTGTAGGAGGAATCATTACTTATTCAGAGATGGCTTGGGGTAAAACCATGGGCTATCTTGCAGGTTGGTTTCAAGTCATATTTTATTATCCAGCCTTGGTGGCCATCATTGCATGGGTTGCAGCAAGCTATATCCTTGTCTTATTTGGTTCACCTGGCCCATTCTCCAGTGGTGAGTTTACACTCTTCTCTTGGATATTGACGGTTGGATTAATGATAGGTTTCTTTATCTTTAATAGTTTTGCAACCATCTTAGCAGGAAAGTTTCAATCGTTTGCTCTCATCATCAAAGTCAGTGCCCTCATTGTCTTAGCTTTACTAGGATTAGTATTTGGTAACCCTATTCTTTCCATCACATCAGCTTCATCAGGGGGAAGTTTCAGTGGGTTGTTTGTGGCTTTAATTGCGATTGCCTTCGCCTACGATGGTTGGTTAGTTGCTCCTTCCATTGCCCATGAAATCAAAAACCCAAAACGTAATTTACCTTTAGCTTTAACCATTGCACCTCTACTTATTATGCTTATTTACTTAGGGTACACCATTGGTCTAACGTCTTTCTTAGGTGTGGACCGTGTCATGGAACTGGGCAATGCGGCAGTTGGCGAACTAGCCACTCAATTCTTTGGCTCTTGGGGTCCTAATCTTGTGTTTACCGCTGTCGTGATTTCAATCTTAGGCACATTCAACGGCCTCATCTTAGGATACATTCGCTTACCCTATGCCTTAGCTTTAAGAAATGAAATGATCTTCAGTAAGCAACTTAAACAAGTTCATCCTCGCTACGATATTCCTCTAGCCTCTTCACTCTTTACTTTCGTCATTAGCTTAGTGTGGTTAGGTCTTCACTTCATGTCTACTTCAGGGGTGGTCACTTATGGGATTCAACTTTTCAATGGATTAGAAATCGATGGATTACCCATTGTCTTAACCTATGTCTTTTATGTCATTCTGTATGTGGGTGTGATTAAAGATCGTAAGAAAGAGAAACTCACCTGGGTTTGGGGGTTGTTGTTTCCAATCTTAGCTATATTAGGAGCATTACTTGTCATTTACGGTGGGTTTACAGCTCCTAAGTTTAATGTATACTTCATTGTCTCACCGGTTGGAATCCTGTTAGGTTTGGGTTTAAGACCAAAACAAGTTTAATACTAGTCTATTACATCATCAAAAAGGTTAACTTGAATATATGCAAGTTAACCTTTTATTATCTACCACATCCCTTTTAGAAATGGATTACTACGTTTCTCATGATCGAGTGTGGTCTTAGGACCATGACCTGAATAAAGAATGAGATCGTGAGAAAACGTTTTAATACGTTCAAGTGATTGTTTCATTTGACGCTCATTACTGCCATACAGATCAGTTCTTCCAATGCTTCCCTTAAAGATGAGATCACCACAGAAAAGCATGTCTTCAATGTGTAAACTCACTGACCCTGGACTGTGACCCGGTGTATGAAGCACTGAGAACTGAAATGAACCAATCGTTAACATTCCCTCATCAAGTCGATAGCCTTGATCTTTAAGCTTGATGTTCATTTGCATGCTTAGATTCTTAGACGGATCTTCAATGAGGTCCACATCATCTTCATGAATGTATAAAGGACAACGATACTTATCAAGTAAAACTTGTGCTCCACCAAAATGATCAAAGTGACCATGGGTCAACACAATGGCTAACACCTTATTACCTTCTGGAATGTGACTTGAGATATACTCCCCTTTGGCAGAAGGATCAATCACAATCACTTCATTTTCCTTAGTCAAGATATAGCAATTGGTTTGATAGGGTCCTAATGGTAATTGTTTAATGTCCATGAATCTTTGTGGTTTACAAGAGTAAACACTCTCCTTAATCTATGTGTTTCATTATAGAGTAATGCATCATTAATCTCAAATGAATTTAGTCAATAATCAATCGTAACAGTTGAATCAGTAGCTGATTACCACTCAACTCAAAGAGCACTTCTTTCACATACGTTGGTCTTGAAGTAATGATGTTATGAACACCTAAGCGACTCATGCGTTCTATTTCAGAACGTGTATTCACCGTCCAAACCATGATTTGCTTATTGGAATACGTAATCTCAGTTACAGTATTCAAGGTGACAAAGGTTGACTTCATACTAAAAGCATTTATGGCTGGATTGGACAAAAGTGCAGGTGTCAAACGATAAGTAATGAGTCCTGTCTGAATGTTTGGGTTAAACTCTTTGATTCGTTCTAAACAAGCTAAGCAGGTCGAGGTCATAATGACTTGATATTGCATCTCATATTCATCAATGAGTGTTACTAAATCTTCAATGACATCCAGTTGTCTAACTCCCAACTTCAAATCCAGGTTTAAAGGTACCCTTCCCTTACTCAGTTCAAGTGCTGATCTTAGTGATGGCAGCGTTTCACCTAAGAAATCAGGACTCAACCATGAACCAGCATCCAATGACGTGGCTGTTTCAAAAGAAGTCACAGAGATAGATTGATTAATGCCAGTGGTTCGAGACAGATTGTCATCATGAAGTAACACAAACTCTCCATCCTGGGTAACGCGAACATCCACTTCCACTACATCCGCAAAAGAATCAATCGCTTTTTGAATCGCTATGAGTGTGTTCTCAGGATGATCAAAAGAATACCCACGATGAGAGGTCACTTGGATCTGATCCACACTCATGGTTTGTAAGCGAGTCCCATGTGAAAGAATATTGATAAATAACAGTCCATCCACTAAAATAAGAGCTACTAAGAGAGAGAGCCACGATTTACGATGTTTAATGGTTAGTATTTCTACTTTTTTAGTAGGTGTTAATACATGGGAAGGTTCAAGTATGGTTTGATTGAATCTAAAGACATGATGCGATAATGTGCTCATGACAATCAGCATTAAGGCAAACAACCCATTGAATCGATCCAAAAGGGACATTAATGCCGCTACAGCAACTTCACTTGGTAATATGAAAGCCACCAAGACAACCATCATCAATAACATAACCACATAAATGAACGAAAAAATGAATCCTAATATTAAATTAAAACGCACGTGCATCATCACTGCTTTTAACTTATATTCGTTAGTATGAACCACAACCCAACCCACTAATATAAGCATCAACATCCAAATAAAAGTTATGGACGTCTCACTCATCACATATCTTATATAAGGATGAGTTCGAATGGTAAGGATAATGAGTGGAATATTGTAGGAGATCCACTGAAGCCATACAGATACCAACATGGATAGTTTGCGTTTTTAAAAACAAGGATGACGTTTTGAAATTGACCAGAATTAGGAGTTTGATTTTGGGAATCGGCATTTGATTAGGTTGTCTTAAATCAAGATTAATGAAGAAATCATGAAATAAAAGTACAGCACTTAAAATCGCGAAGACAAGCCCTAAAGTCATCCATGTGAGTGGATTAAACATGAATAATGGTAACGATGATAATGAGACATACGATAGATTGGAGGTAATCAAGGCATACTCAAATCCAAAGGTAAGAATTGGGGTCACAAGATATAGAGAAAACAACAGTAGACCTAACTCAAACAGCACCACAAAAACAAGATCTTGATTAAGAAAAGAAATGAGTGCACTTGGTCGATGATGTTGTTGTGTTTTCTTTTTTACCATGATTATGAGACCCTTCCTACCACAATCATATCAAAAAACAAATGATTTAAAAGCAGTTTAATCACAATCACCCCTTACTTAAACAGACTGAAATTAAGTTTTCTTATTCCATACAAAGAGGAAACGAATGTTTGGTATAATGAAATGGGAGAACACCATGATCACACACCTTAAACAACTATTAACGCAATCCAATCATACCATCGCCGTCGCATGCGCCCATGATGATGATGTCTTAAGTGCCATCATTCAAGCCAAAGAACATGGGATTGCTAATGCGATTTTGGTGGGAGAAGAAGCAAAGATTAATGCTATACTAAAGCAATATCCAACTCACACTTTTAGAATCATTCATGAAGAAGATCCTCATGAAGCCGTCAAACAATGCATTCAACTCGTTAAGAATAAGGAAGCCACCATTCTTATGAAAGGACTTGTGGACACCTCTATTCTTTTAAAACATGTGGTGAACACACAAGATGGGCTCAAAGCATCACCTACCCTCGCTCATGTGGCTGTGGTTAAAGTGGCTTCCATGGATCGCTACCTGATTTTAAGTGATGCGGCCATGAACATCCTTCCATCATTGGAAGCCAAAGTGCACATCATTGAACATTGTGTCAAAGTAGCTCAAGCCATCAACATCAACCCCATTCGTGTAGGATGCATTTGTGCGGTAGAGAAAGTCAATCCTAAGATGCAATGCACTTTGGATGCGATAACACTTAAAACAATGAATGAACAAGGAGTGATTAAGGGCTGTATTGTTGATGGACCATTTGCCTTAGACAATGCCTTATCAGTGGAAGCTGCCCATCATAAAGGTATTACCTCAGCGAATGCTGGTTTGATTGATGTCTTACTTCTTCCAAACATTGAATCTGGTAATGTCTTATACAAATCCATCACCTACTTAGCTCAAGGTGAAAGTGCAGGCATCATCATGGGAGCTCAAGTGCCTATTGTGGTCACCTCACGCGCAGACAGCGATAAAATCAAACTCAATTCCATTGCTTTAGCTCTCTTAATTGCACAGAAAAAGTAGATTCCTTCATGGAATCTACTTTTACTTAATCACTAACTTTAACGACGACACGTCCTTTGGTTTCACCATTCAAGATACGAGTGAATACTGCTGGTAAGTCTTCCAGTGTGATTTCTTCTCCAATGAAACCTTCAAGGTTGTCTGGTTTCATGTCTGACGCCATACGTTGCCACAGTGGTTCGCGAATACTCATTGGGCATTCCACTGAATCAACACCTATTAATGATACGCCTCGAAGAATAAATGGATAGACGGTGGTGTTTAAATGGCTTCCTGCAGTAAGTCCCGTACAGGCCACTGTTCCCCCATATTTCATGACACTGAGAAGATAGGCTAACGTATTACCTCCTACAGGATCAATGGCTCCAATAAATCGACCTTTTCCGAGTGGGGTAAACTGAGGTGGGCTTAACTCTTCACGAGATAAGACTTCTACAGCACCCAATTGTTTTAAATAATCATGTTCTTGGCTTTTTCCTGTGCTTGCAAATACGTTATAACCTTGTTTAGCCAACATGGCTACCGCAACACTGCCTACTCCACCACTGGCTCCCGTCACCACGATATCTCCACTCTCAGGAGTAATGCCTTGGTGTTGAAGTTTAAGAACAGATAATGCCGCTGTAAAGCCTGCTGTGCCATACGCCATGGCTTCTCTAAGGGTTAATGAGTCAGGACAGTGCACCACCCATTTGGCTGGAACACGAGCATATTCACTGAAACCTCCAAAATGGGATACTCCAAATCCATAGGAGGTGACAATGACACGATCTCCCTTTTTGAAACGGTCATCACTGGATTCTTCCACAAGTCCTGAGGCATCAATGCCTGGTACATGGGGATAGGTTCTGACAATTTGTCCATGAGGAATACTGGCTAAACCATCTTTGTAGTTGACACTGGAATAATGGACTTTAATTAAGACTTCCCCTTGCGGTAAGTCACTTAAGGCGAGAGTTTGTAATCCTGAAGTAAACTGATCATTTTCTTTATTGACTATGAATGCTTTGAATGGTGTGTTCATATTGGTCTCCTTATGATTCTATTATACACTGAATGATTTACTTAGGACACGATGTGAATCAAGGATTATTTCAATATGAATGGCTATGTGCTTAGACTGCACTTAAAAAAAGATAAATTGATTTTTTATGAAGTCAATCGTAGCAGTTTCTACTTCAGCCTGTGTCGCATACGTTTCCCACTCAATTAAGGCTTGTTTGATGTCATTGATGATGTGATGCGCCTCATCTTTACTCACGCCCATTGTATAAGCAGTATTTAGCAAATCATCTAAAGTGAAATCTTTTCTTTTCCCATTAATGAGCATTTGATGTGAACTTGTCCATTGTCCAAATGTATTATAAGAGAAAGTGATATCATAGGCTGGTGAAAGACTCCATTCCCCTTTTCTGTTCATTAAAAACGACGTGTTTTTTACATGATCATCTTGATTTCTTGACATAATATTGAAAACCATTCGACGATAAAATTCCTTTATTTCTGAAGATTTGAGTTTCATTCTGACCATCACTTTGGCTGCTTCTTCATAACTTAACGTACCAGGTTCGTTGTAGTCACTATGAAGTATTGCACCTAAAGTTTGCATATGCAGTTTATCCATCTTTCCATCATTTTTCTCAATACGATCAAAGCGTTTTGTCATGAAATGAAAGTACCCATCTTTTTTCAGAAGTTTGGATTCACTCATGGTGATTTTCGCTGCTTTAGCCATAAGATAATAGGCATACTCAACTCGTGTATGAGAAGATGAATCAACTTGATTTACACCATCCAATTTCATGATCCAATAAGTATACCCTGGTCCACAATCAACTTGTCCAGATTTAATGAGATTGAGTTTTGGATGATATGCAACAATAACTTTGGCTCGTGCTCCACCAGCAGATGTTCCAACCTTAATGATTTGTTGGATATCATCTTTGAGATGTTGAGTTACATCCAACTTTTTGAATGAGAATTTGGTTACTAATGTCAACTAATTGGTTGATATCAAGTTCTTCTGATTTTTTAAGTGCCTTGTATTTGTCGGGAAAGTATTCAAGTGCACCCATACCTCGCGTTCCTATGTAACATAATCGTTCAATCACATTTGTTGAATCAGGTGATCGATTTTGAGATATTAACCATGCATTAAGGAGTGCATTCCCATACTTGTCTGGAAGCGAATCTGCAATCATTCCAGGTAATCCTCCAAACGTTTCTAGTGACAATGATCTAAACTCATAAATTGAATCTGACAATGGCATCATGATAGGTGATAATTGAATCCCACTTTGAGTAAACTGTGAATCATACTTGAAGGTGCAATATCCACTTTGCTTATCAATGGCCACTGCTCCAATACGTGTATTCCACAATCTAACTTCCAATGCAATCATTTTTCATCCCCCCATTTCCATTCGTTTGATTTTTGCTTGCTCTTTCTTACTCTCTCTTTGTTTCTTCCATGTTCTAAAGCGTCATAAGGATTTAAAGCTGATTCAGTTACAAGCAAATCAAGATTACTGATGATTTCCAAAGCTTTCATTACGGGTATCAAAGACTTGAGAGACAGATTAGATCCATTTTCAAAATCTGAAATGGATCGAGGTGATAAACCAGAACGTTGAGATAATTCATACTGAGTTAAGTTCATTGAAATTCTCTTGTCTTTTATTCGTTTTCCAATTTCTTTAATGATTTCTTCTGTTGATTCTAACCCTCTGATTTTCATAACAACCTCCTTTTGATTTTATTATACAATAATTTCTTTATTTGGCAATATAATTCATTTTATAACCAATATTATAGTTTATTATGTATTTAAGTTCATTTTATAATGTATTATAATGGTTGTTTTATATATCAAACATTATTAGAATTATTTAATCTTTACTAAAATGATCAGAAATCTGTTGGATTAGGTGTAAATGAATTGCAGTTTTAAATAAACTCTGTTAAATTAATTAAGTATCTTAATTAATTGGAGGAACCATGCACCCAAATATTGAACACTTTATAAAAGCATTAAATGAACTGGATAAAGAAACCTGTGTGTCTATCGTGGACACATGGATGAAAGAAGGCACGAGTGTGACAACACTGTATGAAGATGTCTTTGTTAAGGCATTGTCACTGCTTAGTGATGTGGAAGAAGATCCTACACATAAGATTTGGTTTGAACACACGCAATCTTCAATCATCCGTACCTTGATTGAAATGATTCATCCTTATGTGCTTTCACAGCGTAAATCAACACTCAATTTAAAAGCAGCAGTAATCTGCCCTGATCAAGAACAACACGAACTTGGTGCACGCATGATCAATGATTATCTTGTATTGAATGGTCTTACCTCTTTCTTTGTGGGAAGAGACACCCCACGAAAAGAATTTGTGGACATGATTCAAACTTTAGGTTTGGATGTTGTGGCCATTTCAGTGACAAATTACTATCACTTGTCTGAAGTGAAGAAAACCATTGACTTAATTAATGCAAATGTAAATGATGTCACACTATTGCTTGGTGGACGTGCCATTCTCAATAATCCTGGACATTTCAAAGACATCCCTAATGTTGTGGAACTCACTTCCTCACATGCCTTGTTTCAATGGATAGAAGGACAAACCGTATGAATTTTCCATTCAGTGTCGCAAAACGATTTCTAACTCACAATAAAGGTCAAAGTTTACTTATTATTCTAGGCATTGCGATTGGGGTGTCTGTGCAAATCTTCATTGGTTTGCTTATTTCTGGCTTACAAGATGATCTCATTAATACCACCGTGGGAAGTGCCCCACATATCACCATCTCCTCCATAGAACAAAATCAAACCTTTGATTTAACGTCCTCTATGATGAATTCTTACACATCCAATGAAGAGTTGAAGTACGTTGCTTTATTGGCAGATGGATCAGGTTTTATGCTCAAGGATGATGAGAATGCCTCCATTCTATTAAGAGGGGGTGGTCAAGATGCCTTTGATTTATACCAACTGCCTTCACGCTTGGTTGAAGGAAAACTTCCAGTTACACTTAATGAAATTGTGGTGGGTTCTGTTTTAGCTGATAACCTAAATCTAACCATGAATGAATCAGTCGACATTCAAAGTGTTTCTAACTCAACACAAACCTTTAAAGTGGTTGGGATTGTTGATTTAGGAGTCGCCTCTTTGAATGAGCGATGGGCTTTTACCACACTGCAAAGTGCTCAAGACTTCTTTAATTATGAGGATGCATTGACGTCCATTGAGTTTCAAGTTAATGATGTTTTCTTAGCTGATGAGATTGCTTCATCACTGCTTCTTACCTCTGATTTAAAAATCTCAAATTGGAAAGAAAGCAATGCTCAACTGCTCAGCGGACTGAATGGACAAAGTGTGTCCAGTATTATGATTCAAGTGTTTGTGTTGGTAGCAGTTATTCTAGGAATCACTTCTGTCCTAGCTATCACGGTTCTACAAAAATCTCGTCAAATCGGTATTCTCAAAGCCATGGGAATCCAAGATAGTCAAGCCAGTTTGATTTTTCTATTCCAAGGATTATTGCTTGGTGTGATTGGCTCACTACTCGGGATTGGCTTAGGTATTGGATTAATCCTAGCCTTCACCACTTTTGCTACCAATCCTGATGGTAGTGCCTTGATTCCAATTCAATATGATTTACGTTTCATTAGTTTCTCTGCTTTGATTGCGATTGGTTCTGCCTTATTGGCTTCCTTGGTTCCTGCTCGCAAATCTAGTCAACTAAGTCCAATTGAGGTGATTCGCAATGGGTAACATTTTACAACTCGCTAATGTATCAAAAGTCTATGGAACAAAGATTAAAACACAAGTTCTAAATGAGTTTAACTTAGAAATAGAAGAAGGTTCATTCAACAGCATCATAGGACAATCTGGCAGTGGTAAGAGCACCTTACTCAACATCATTGGTACATTGGATGTGCCTACCCAAGGTGAGGTGATCATCAATGGAATTTCAACACAGAAACTCACTAAGAAGCAACTGGCCACCCTTAGAAATCAAACGTTAGGATTCATCTTCCAATTTCATTACTTGCTTCCAGAGTTTACGGTATTGGAAAACATCCTCATGCCTTATCGTATGCAAAATAAGAAAGTAACTCCTGAGGTGATGGAGCGTGCATTGCATCTAATTGATGTGGTTGGACTAAGCAAAGTCAAAAACAATCTTGCGACCAATTTATCTGGTGGTCAACAACAACGGACTGCCATTGCTCGAGCCTTAATGAATCAACCAAAAATCATTCTAGCGGATGAGCCAACGGGTAATTTAGACTCGGATACCACCGATCAAATCTACGATTTAATGCGTTCCATTAACCAAAGCATGAATACCACCTTTCTTATCATTACTCATGACCAAAGTGTGGCAGAGAGAACCGATCGCATTATTGAAATCAAAGATGGAAAAATCATTTTAGATGTACAAAAGAAACCATGATGGTTTCTTTTTAAGTGTGATTATGTTGTGTCTTTAATAAATTTGATAGAATAGAAGAAAGTGAAAGAGATAGCCTATGAACCCTAAACAAACAGAGGTGGTTGTGGTTGGAGCCGGTATGGCCGGGTTAACCGCAGCAGCGTATTTATGTCTAAATCATCAAGTCGTCTTAATCGAAAAGGATGCTGCCATTGGAGGACTTTTAGGATCATTCAATGTGGATGGTCACTTGTTGGATAAAGGAGCTCGGGGCATTATTGACTCAGGGATTATTTTCCCTATGCTTAAACAGCTTAACCTTCATGTGGATTTTGTGGAAAATCCCATTAAGATGATCTTAAAAGATCAACAGGTTGATTTGATCTCTCCAAAGGATCTAGATGCGTATGGTGCAATGCTTGTGCATCATTTCCCACAGGAAGAAGCCAACATTCAACTCATTCTGAAGGATATTAAGAAAGTCATGGGTTACATGGATGTGTTGTATGGGATTGAAAATCCATTATTCATTCCTCAACCTTACTCAATGGAGTACTTAACCAAGACCTTGTTACCGTGGATGATCAAGTTTGTTCCCAACATGGCTAAAGCCATGAAGATGCTTGATCCTGTGGATGATCATTTACGAAAATACACATCCAATGAATCTTTAATCAGCATGATCATGCAACACTTCTTTGAGAAAACCCCTGCATTCTTTGGGTTGTCTTATTTCACCTTATACATGCAGTATCATTATCCTAAAGGTGGTACCCAAGCCATGGTGGATGTGTTGGTGAACCACATTAAAGCTCATGGTGGAGAGTTCTATACTTCGACAGAAGTGAGTGAACTTGATGTTCATCAAAAAAAGATTGAAACTAAACAAGTTCTGACTTTCACCTATGAACAATGTGTGTGGGCAGCTGATACCACTTTCTTATACACCCATCTTAAAGGCATTGAGCATTTACCTTCCAACACTCAAGCCAAAATCAAAACAAAACAAAGCTTGTTTAAAGATAAGAAAGGAGCAGATTCCATTCTTTCCTTGTACCTAATCTTAAACACTCCAGCTGAAACCTTTAAAGAAGCTTATGGCCCACATAGCTTTACAACCCCAAAACTTCAAGGATTAAGTCATCTTCCTTTATCGCTTATTCAAGATGAACACCATGCTTTCATTAAAGATAAAGATCAACTCTTTGAATACATCACTCAAGTACTGGAATACAACACCTTTGAAGTGTCTATTCCTTCGCTTAGAGATGCATCCTATCTCCTGAAGGTGAAACCACGCTCATCATCTCCACCCTCTTTGATTATCACTTAACTAAGTTCATTGCGGATTGTGGTTGGTATGAAGACTTTAAATCACATATCACTCATGTGATCACCACCATCTTCACAAGAGAAGGATTCGTTCAAACTCAGCACATCAAAAAGAGCATTGTGGCTTCCCCACTCACCATTGTGGGTCGCACCAACAACCATGAAGGTTCAGTCACAGGTTGGTCCTTCTCCAACAAGCCTTTCCCTGCCATCTTTAAGTTTCTTAAAGTCAGTCAAGCGGTTAAGACACCGTTACCTCATGTTACGCAAGCAGGTCAATGGACGTTTAATCCAGCAGGAGTACCCGTTGCGGTACTAACAGGCAAATTAGCTGCAGATGAAGTTGAAAACAAATTCAAGAAAGGAAAGAAAACATGACTACCCCCAACTTACCTTTAACTGTCACATTGGTGGAGGATCTTTGGTCTAAAACTTATAATACCAATGGGCTTCCTGATTGGTCTCATATCTTTCCTTATTATCATCAAGACATTGTGTTTCAAGATTCCATTCAAAAGATTGAAGGGTTTCACGATTTTGAAGCCATGTGTCAGCGTTTAACCAAACGCTGTCAATCCTTACACATGCAACTGTCTAATGTGAATCAAAAAGACAATGTGATCAGTATGGAATGGATCATGACGATGTCATTTAAGAAATCTCCCACCACTCCGCTTTATGGAAGCACTTACCTCACACTTAATGATGAAGGTATGATCATTAAACAACGTGACTATTATGATTTATGGGGAGATATCTTTAATTATGTTCCTCATTGGAACAAACTTTATCGTAAAATCATGAAGAAATACTTTGGGTAAGCCCATGTTCAACTTCCCAGAAGAACTTAACTTCTTAAACTCAGCCAAACAACCGATTCTAAAAACCTCATTGGATACCTTTGAAAAAACCATCGTGCTTACTGGTGCAACCTCAGGCATTGGGTATGTCACTGCGACTGAACTTGCGAAGATGCACGCTCATCTTATTTTGGTGGCTCGTGACCCTTTGAAAGCAGCCAAGGTCAAAGCAGAATGTCTAAATCTGGGAGCATCCAGTGTTGAGTGTGTCATCGCTGATTTAAGTGTTGTGTCACAAGCCAAAACATGTGCCCAAACTATCTTGACTCTCTCCTCACACATTGATGTTTTAATCCACAATGCTGGAATGCATTCAACTAAGCGTAGACTCACCTCTGAAGGTCATGAAGTGGTCTTTGCATTGAATCACTATGCCCCTTTGATTTTGACTCATCTTTTAATGCCAGCCTTACACCCTTCATCTCATGTCTTGCTTATTAATTCTGAAGGTCATCGCTTTAATGGTTTAAACATGAATGACTTGACTTGGAAAAAAAGAGTGTACACTGGACTTCGCTCCTATGGTGCATCCAAGACGGCTCAACTGTTGTGCATGATTGAAATGAATCAACGACTTGTCGACACTGGTATTGTGATCAATGCGATGCATCCAGGGGATGTAAAGACGCACATTGGACAAAACAATGGAACTCTTTATCGTTTATTCTCAAAGCTTTTGATTCAACCCACTCTAAAAGATCCTCATCAATCAGCTCAAGCCATCATTGCGATCATCACTACTCCTTCCTTAGCTTCACATCGCAATGCTTTCTATCACTACACCACACTTGAAGTATGTGCAAAACATGCACGAAATGAAGCCAAAGCACAAGCATTATATACCTTATCATGTGAGATATGTGACATCCAACCGTTATCAAAGATCGAATAATTCGATCTTTTTTTAAGCAGTTAAGTTGAGAAATTCATCATTTCAATCTATGATGAAGCAAAGGAGATCATGATGAATCAAACTCAAGATCGTGCTCAAGGAGCACTGGTAGGTGCACTCATTGGAGAAGCCTTAGGGGTAGGACCTCATTGGTTTTATGATTTAAATGAGCTGCATCACCATTATGGAACATGGATTGACGATTATACTGATCCTTTAAAGGATCGCTATCATGATGGAGTAAAAGCAGGAGAACTGTCCCAACAAGGATGGATCATTTTAGAAACAGCTCGCTTTCTTTCACATCATCATGGCTATGATGAAGAGGCTTACTTTAGGATGATGGATGAGCTCATTCTACCTGAGTTGGATGGTACACCCATGGGTGGAAAAGGAGGGTATACTTCTCAGGTGATGCGTCATCTTTACCAAAAAAGAATCATTGAAAAGCAACCTTGGAGTCAGGCATCCAGTCACAGTGATACCACCGAATCCCTGGAAAGAAACATTCCTTTAGGCATCTTCTTTTCTAATGATTTCAAAGCCTTAACAACCACCATTGCCTCTAACACGAAGTTAACTCAACATGATGATGTGGTAGGATCATTATCTGTAGCCTTCAATTGCGTGTTAGCCATGCTTATTCAAGGCCATCCTTTGGATGAGAAACTGAGTATGAAACTGATGGAGAAAGTGCATGCGCATGACATTCCATTTCATGCGGTGACATCCGATAACTTACAAGCTCCTAAAAAAGGTGAACAGGCGTCTTCTCAAAGTGGATTGTTTGCTTCACCTGATGCTCTATTATCCCCATCCTATATGGCTTTAGCCAGTCAAGATCCTGATATTCGCATTGAACCCGCATGGAAGGTTTCTTTAGTCTATGGCATGCCTTGTGCCATTTATCATATGCTTCCTGCTGCCTATTACTTAGCAGCCCGTTTTAGTAATGACTTTGAAAGTGGCGTGCTTCATGCGCTTAATGGTGGTGGACAAAATCAAGTAAGAGCGATGCTTACAGGGGCTTTGATTGGAGCACAAGTGGGTTTGTCCCATATTCCAAGTCGCTTCATTGAGAAGCTGAAAGATAAAGAAGACATTCTAAAAGTAGCTCACGCTTTAACACAACACTTATAAAAGAAAGGAATCCATAATAGGATTCCTTTATACTATCGGATGACAATGGGCTTTAAAAAACAAAGCTAATTCATCAAATACTTTTTGACTTTCTTCAAATTGAGGAAAGGTAATGGGAAAGACATGATAGAGGGGTCGCTTTCCACCTTTCTCAAACCACAACACTTCATGAACATGGTTGGACTCCACACAAGCTTGAATGGTTTCACGACTGTCTTGTTTCAAGAAGTCGTCTTCACTTCCAATGATCATGCATGATGAGGCATCTTGAATATGATGGAGTGGAGTTTCCAAGTAATGGATGAAATCGCTAGACTTCGTATGTTTAAAAGCAAATTCATGAACAAAAGAAAGGGTGTCTTCTCGCTTTAAATTCACCATGATGCAAATTAAACCAATGGCTTTGATTTTAATTGGAACTGTTGGATAGATTAATCCAAAGTGAGGTTGTGGGTTATTCAATAGCATACTGCACACTAAAGACAAATAGGCTCCTGCAGAATCTCCCATCATGACCACATGATCCCCACTCAGTTGATACTCTTCACGTCGAGAAAAGATAAAATCAAAGGTGGCAAAGAGATCATTGAGTTGATCATGAAGGGTTGCTTTTTCAAGTAAAGGATAATCTAAATTAATCACATTGAATCCACGTTTCGCCATCTCAACACTCGCGTGTTGATTCAACGATTTATCGCCATAAAAGAGACCTCCACCATGAATCATCATGCACGTTGGGGTTGTATGATCATGATGTTCATTATAGATCAAATCTACTTTTCGTTGTGTCTGAGCATTCACAATAATCTCTTTGATTAATGAGGCCTTGTACTTGGGTAATCCTTGAATCATGAGGCGTGGTTTATCAATCGCTAACATGGCTCGGCGCATGAAGCGCATTCGCTTTAGTCCTTGACTCATGAAGGATACCTTGAGAAGAAGGCTTTAAACCACCCTTCATTCATGATACGCAGTAGTTTTAAAACACTTTTCTTAGACAACTTTCCTGATGAGAAATTAATCAATGAACGTAAAGGCATTTCTAAGATCATATGATCAATCATAGCTTGATTAAACTCATCCGCCACCCCTTGACTCATGGATTTGGAAAGTTTTAACACCACCCACAATAAGGCTTTTCCTAAAGGATGATGAGCACAGTCTTGAAGGGTTGAATTGAGGGTATAAGGATGAAGCGGGGTTGATTCTGGCACCTTTCTTTGAAGCAGTGATTCAAAATCGTTTAAGGAAGGATTGAAGTCTGAGCGTGGATTAAAATAAGGCAAATAGCTTTCATCCTTCACCTGATCCTTAGATTCAATCATGAGGGTTGATTTGAGGAAGAAATCTTGAGAACTAGTGCCCACATGAATCATCACGGGACCAGCTTCAATCTTAAGTTGGTTCTCTTGAACGATAGCACATTCACTGACAGGAATCACAATCGTAAATGGTTTGGATTCATGCGCTTTAAGATGTATTTTTTTGAATCCTAGTAGCGTTAAGAAAGGTCGAATGACTTTGGAACATGGATAATGAGCATACACTTGGATGGTTTCTGCCCCATCATAGGATGTTTGATTATGAATCATCCCTTGAACAATGATCTCATCTTTAATCAGCTTCACACTATCATTGAAAATCATGAAGTGGGCATAACTGAGTCCATACCCAAAAGGAAATAATGGCTGAATCTTGGATGTGCTTAACCAACGATACCCGACATACACACTCTCACGGTATTGAACTTGTTTATGTTGTCCTGGGAAATGGTGGTGGGATAAATGATGTGAAACATCACTGACAAAGGATTCTGCTAATTTACCACTTGGTGAAACGACTCCAAACAACACATCCACTAAAGCTTCACCACTAGCTTCCCCTCCTAAATAAGCTTCTAGTATGGCTTGAGGTTGATGCATCCATGGCATCACAACAGGAGCACCATTGGATAAGACCACAACCACCTTGTCATGGTGTTGACAACAGGCTTCAATGAGTTGAATATGATTGATTGGTAAGTTGAGATGAGTGCGATCAAATCCTTCACTCTCATAGCGATCAGGTAGTCCAACCATCACCACTACCACATCACTACCTTGAACGCAATTGAGCGCGTCCGCAATGAGTTGAGGATCAAGTTCATCTGATTGATGAGGATAACCGGATGAATAAGTATAATTGATACTAGCTTGTTCACAAGCCTCAAGTAGTGACACAACCCGATGAGGGTTAATTAAACTGCTACCACTGCCTTGATAGCGAGGTTTTTTCGCCATTTCACCAATGATAGCAATCTTCATGTCTTTCTTGAGTGGTAACACCTGATCTTCATTTTTAAGCAGCACCATCCCTTCAGCCGCAACACGACGTGCTAGGGTGTGATGATCATCAAGGTTAAGTGGGGGTTGAGGTTGATTGAGGGTTTTAGAGGCTTGATGAATGAGTTTTAAAATGGTCAACACACGCTCATCAAGTGTGTCCATGGACAAGGTACCTTGATGTATCGCATCCACAATAACGTTGACTTGATGATCATACCCTCCAGGCATTTCGACATCCTGGCCATACGTGAGTCCTTGCAGTCGATCATCATTAGCTCCCCAATCAGTGATAATGGCCCCTTGATACTGCCACCGCTCTCTGAGTAACCCATTGAGTAAGGTGGGATGCTGCGACATATAATGACCATTGACTTTGTTGTAGGAAGTCATGATGGTCCATGGATGAGAGGATTGAATGGTGTGTTTAAAGCCTTTCAGATAAAGATTATGCATGGCATTCTCATCCACAATCGCATCCACCACCATACGATTGGATTCTTGATTATTCATGGCATAATGCTTGAGTGATGCACCTACGCCTTGATCTTGAAGCCCTTTAATCCAGGCACTGGCCATAGATGAGGTGAGATGAGGATCCTCTGAAAAATACTCAAAATTGCGACCGCAATAAGGATGGCGTTTAATGTTAGCACCGGGTCCTAAAACCACACTGATGCCTTGGTCTATGGCTTCTTTTGCGATGGCTTGTCCCACCTCATACGCTAACTCAGGATTCCATGTACTGGCTAAGGTCACGGCAGGAGGAAAACAGGTGGCAGGTTGTGAATCGGATATTCCCACATGATCGGGTTTAGCCACTTGTTTGCGTAGTCCATGAGGACCATCAGTGAGCATGATGGATGGGATATTAAGACGTGGTATTCCACGTAAATGCCAAAAATCTTGCCCACTGCATAAGGATGCTTTTTCTTCTAAGGTTAATGATGCTAACACGTGATTGGGATCAAACATACGTCTATCCTTTCAGGTCTTCTTTGTATCAGTATATCACAACTTTTTTCTTGATTAGGAACAATCCTAAACATGATATGATTATTGAAAGATAGAAAGAGGCAATGATGAACACTTTAACCAACATTAAAACAAGTGCAGACTATTTATTAAAAAGAATACCTAAACAACCAACGTTAGGATTAGTGCTAGGATCAGGATTAGGTGATTTGAGTCAAGAAGTCACCAACAAGCTAGAAATTCCTTATCATGACATTCCACACTTCCCACTGTCTACTGTGGAAGGACATGCTGGGTCGTTGTTGTTTGGGGAATTTCAAGGTCATGATGTGGTCTTCATGCAAGGTCGCTTTCATTATTATGAAGGTTACAGTATGAAGGAAGTGGTTTTTCCTTATTATGTCTTAAAAGAGCTTGGGGTAAAGACCATGATTTTAACCAATGCCTGTGGTGGAATCAATCCATCGTATGCTCCGGGAGACATTGTCTTGGTGGAGGACTTCATTAATCTAGTGATTCAAAACCCTCTTATTGGACCCAATGATTCCACATTAGGTCCACGTTTTCCTGACATGACACAACCTTATGATCAAGACTTAATTGAGTTAGCCACACACTGTGCAAAAGAGCTCAACATACCTGTGAAACAAGGCGTTTACGGTTTCTTTGCGGGGCCTTATTATGAAACCAGAGCTGAGATTAGAGCCTATGGACGCATGGGATGTGATTTGATTGGCATGAGTACGGTTCCTGAAACCATCGCCTTGAATCATATGGGTGTGAAGACCATTGCCTTTGCGGTGGTCACCAACATGGCCACAGGCATTCAAAATAAAAAACATGATCATGCTCATGTGGTAGTGATGGCCAAACAAGCATCAACTACCCTCTCATTATGGCTTAAACACGTTATTCAATCATTATCAAAGGAATAGGAGAACCTTATGTTCACATTGGAGTTTATTGTTAAGACATTAGTGTCTGCCCTTATCATCAGTATTATTGCCTACATTAGTCGTAAAAGCACGTTCATTGGCGGGCTCATTGCTTCACTGCCCTTAACCAGCATTCTCGCTTTAATTTGGATGTATCATGATGGCAGCAGTGTTCAATCCATGATTGAACTGTCCACCATCATCTTTTGGATGGTCATTCCTTCCCTTGTGTTCTTCATTGTCTTTCCCTTATTACTCAAAATGAATGTTCCTTTTTATGGAGCATTGATTGGCGCAAGTGTTGTACTGATTCTCACATATGGAGTGTATACTCAACTCTTACTTCGCTTTAATATTCGTCTATAAGAAAAGATTGCCTATGCAATCTTTTTTATGCAACAGTCCATCCCCCATCAATGGTCATGGTGGATCCTGTAATCATATCTGAGTGTTCTCCACATAAATAGAGTACCATGTGGGCAATGTCTTCCACATTAATGAGCTGTTTGATGGCTGCTTTTTGTAGCATGATTTTTGTGATCACTTCATCTTCATCAATATGATGTAGTTTAGCTTGATCCGCAATTTGTTTGTCCACTAAAGGGGTTTTCACATAGGCAGGACAAATGGAATTCACGGTGATTCCATATGGAGCACCTTCTAGAGCTGAAACCTTGGTCAGTCCACTTAATCCATGTTTTGCGCTAATGTATGCGGACTTAAATTCTGAAGCGACTATACCATGAATGGAGTTTAAATGAATGATTCTTCCCCACCCTTTCTCTTTCATCAGTGGCCAGACATACTTGGATAACAAGAAAGGGGCTGTCAGCATCACATCGAGCATGTAGTCCCATTTGTCTTCATCAAAGGTTTCGATGGAAGAGACATGTTGAAGTCCTGCGACATTGACTAAGATATCCACATAACCATATTTGGCTTTAGCCACTTCTATGATTTTCTTACATTCACTTCGTTGAGATAAGTCTGCGACAACATACTCACACTCTAATCTTTTGGCTTCTTTCATCAGTTCATTTTCTTGTCTGTCTACCATTAAAACATGAAATTTTTGCGCTACAAAAAGTTCTGAGATGGCTAATCCAATCCCACTTGCAGCACCTGTGACAATACAGATGTGTTCTTGCATATGATCCTCCAATGAGTTCTAGCTTCTTCTCAATCGTAACAGATATGAAAGCGGTGTCAAGAAAAAATCCACTATTCAGTGGATTTAATGTGAATTAGTAAGTAAAGAATCCTTGTCCTGTCTTACGACCGAGTTGATTCGCACGAACTTTCTTCTTGAGAAGTTGATGAGGTTTGTATTTGTCCCCTAATTCTTCAAATAACGTTTCCATGATGGCTAAGCAGACATCGAGTCCAATAAGATCTCCTAATGCTAAAGGTCCTAATGGATGATTGGCTCCTAACTTCATTGCGGTATCAATGTCTTCAGCACTGGCTACGCCTTCATGTAAGCATGCAATGGCTTCATTGATCATTGGGATGAGGATACGGTTAACCACAAAGCCTGGGGCTTCATTGACGATGACAGGGGTTTTGTTGATAGCTAAGACAACTTCTCTCACCTTTTCAACTACATTCACATCCGTCACTTGGCCTGAAATGATTTCCACTAAAGCCATCATAGGGACTGGATTAAAGAAATGAAGTCCTATGACCTGAGTTGGACGTTGGGTTGCCATCGCTACTTCAGTGATGGAAAGTGATGATGTGTTAGTTGCTAAAATGGCTTCTGCCTTCACCACTTGATCTAATTCTTTGAAAATGGCTTTTTTAATGTTGGCATTTTCAGTAGCAGCTTCAATGACTAAATCAGAATCTGCAATATCACTTAACTCACTTGAGAAAGTAAGGTTAGCCATGATAGCATCCATGCCTTCTTGAGTCAGTTTTGCTTTTTCTACACTACGACCTAAATTCTTTTCAATGGATTTCTTGGCCTTGGCAAGAGCTTCACTTTGAATGTCTCGTACAACAACTTTGTATTGTGATGCTAAGACTTGAGCTATCCCAGAACCCATGACTCCTGATCCGATTACAGCGATTTTCATGTTTTTCTCCCTCAAATACAACCAATGCTTCCCAGGGTAACTGGAAAGCATTGGAGTACACTATGTTGATTTAAAGCTTAGTAGATTCCAAGGCTTGCTAAGATAATAGCAGCGATAACAGAAACCACAGGAATGAGTGTAGCAACCATGAAGATGTCAAGGTATGAATCTTTATGAGTCATGGAAGTAACAGCAAGTAATGTTAATACCGCACCGTTATGAGGTAAAGTATCAAGACCGCCTGATGATAATGAAGCTACACGGTGGAATGCTTCTAGAGGGATTCCAGAAGAAGCAGATAGAGCAACGAAGTTTTCTCCTAAAGCAGCAAGAGCAATACCCATACCGCCTGATGCAGATCCAGTAGCACCAGCTAAGATATTAACGGCAACAGCTTCAGCAATAAGTGGGTTACCTTCGATACCTAATACAGCATCAGTTAATTGAGTAAATCCAGGAACCGCGCGAACGACAGCACCGAAACCTACAGCTGCAGATGTATTGATGATAGCAAGAACGGATCCAGACGCACCAGCGTTGATTGTGTTAACAACATTTGGCATACGTTTCCAGAACAATAAGATAGCTAAGACGATACCAAGTACTAAGGATTCAATAATAACGATTGGTCCACGTCCGAATGTTGCAGTAAAGTTTTCAACACCCATAACAGTAGCAATGTTTAATGAAACGATAACAGCAAGTAATGGAAGGATTGCAAGTCCCCAATGAGGAAGTTTGCCTTCTTTTTCTTCAACTTTTTTGTCAAGTTCTGTGTAAACAACACCTTTTGCAGTGTATTGTTTTTCACGGTAAGTTAACCAAGCCATACCGCCACCTAACATAATGATTGCGCCAACTAGACCCATGATAGGAGCTGCTGCTGCAGTAGTGTCAAAGTATTGGATAGGAATTAAGTTTTGGATTTGTGGAGATCCAGGAAGAGCAGTCATGGTGAATGTGAATGCACCTAAAGCGATTGCTCCAGGAATAAGACGACGAGTGATGTTTGCTTCACGATACAATGCGATAGCGATTGGATAGATAGCAAATACGACGACGAATAATGAGATACCACCGTAAGTTAATACAGCAGCTGCTAAGACGACCGCTAAGATAGCGAACTTCTTACCAATGAGTTCAACAACGAAGTGAGCAACAGAGCGTGCTGCGCCAGTTTCGTCCATGATTTTTCCAAAAATAGCACCTAACATAAACACTGGGAACCAGGATTTAGCAAATCCTACGAAGCCAGTCATGTAAGTATCAGTGTAAGCTGGAATTAATTCTAACCCCCCGGTCAAAGCAACTACTAGAGCGGTGATTGGTGCGACCCAAATGATGGACATTCCTTTGTAAGCAAGGAACATAAGCAATGCTAAGCCTAAAAATATACCCCACATAAAATTTTCCTCCTCTTCTGTGGTTAAATTTTAATGCCGATAGTTGGTTCCATGAAGATGCGAGCATCCATGGTCTTGAGGTTTTCACTGATGATAGGTTTGAAATCCATGTAAGCAAGGACATCTTTCTCAAGGTCTACACCTGGAGCAATCTCAGTTAAAACAACGCCTTGTGGTCCTAATTCAAATACAGCACGCTCAGTGATGTACATGACAGGTTGGCCTACTTCTAATGCATAGTCTCCACTGAAGGTAACTTGTTCAACAGCAGTGACAAACTTCTTATTGCGTCCTTCAACAACAATGTTCAATTTGCCGTCTTTTGCTTCTACTTCTAAGCCACCTGCAGTGAATGTACCTAAGAAAATAACTTTCTTCGCATTTTGAGTGATGTTGATGAATCCGCCTGCTCCAGCAATCTTAGGTCCGAACTTAGAAACGTTGATGTTACCCTTCACGTCACATTCAGCTAAACCTAAATAAGCAAGGTCTAATCCACCACCATCATAGAAGTCAAATTGGTAAGGTTGGTCAATGATGGCTTCTGGGTTGGTTGCAGCTCCAAAGCTTAAACCTCCAGCAGGAATTCCACCAATAGGACCTGGTTCGATTGTAAGAATCATACTATTGCCAATGCCTTCTTCGTTTGCAACACGTGCAACCCCTTCTGGCATACCAATACCTAAGTTTACAATCGCATTAGGAATAAGTTCCATAGCAGCACGACGAGCAATGACTTTACGATCATCCAATTCCATCGGCTTCATGCTATTCACAGGAACTTTAACACTACCAGTGTAAGAAGCGTTAAAGTCTTCAGCAAATGTTTGCATGTGATTCTTCATGTCAGCCACTTGAACGATAGTATCCACATAGATTCCAGGAATTTTAACAAGTTTCGGATCAAGTGTTCCAGCCTTAACGACTTTTTCAACTTGAACGATGACTTTACCACCTGAGTTCTTGCATGCTTGCGCAATGGATAATACTTCAAGTGATCCAGCTTCTTTTTCCATCGTGACGTTTCCGTTTTCATCAGCGTAAGTTCCACGAATGAATGCGAAATCGATTGGGAATGCTTTGTACATTAAGTATTCTTTACCACGTAGTTCAATGAGTTCAACCATATCTTCTTTAGTGACTTCATTGAGTTTTCCACCTTGTAGACGTGGGTCAACAAAGGTTTTTAAACCAACACGAGTAATGGTACCTGGTTTGTTAGCAGCGATATCTCTGAATAAGTGAGAAATACATCCTTGTGGGAAGTTGTATGCTTCGATTTTGTTGTCTAAGGCTAATTTTTGAACCTTAGGAACAAGACCCCAGTGTCCACCAATAACACGTTTAAGTAATCCTTCGTGTCCAAAGTGATTTAAACCACGAGTTTTACCATCGCCTTGACCAGCTGCGTAAACTAAAGTTAAGTTCTTAGGCTCACCCGTTTCAACGAAGCGGTTTTCAATTGCGATTTCCAATTCTTCTGGTACAGCATTACCAACGAATCCGCCGGTAGCAATTGTGCTGTTTGACGTCACTAACTTTACAGCTTCCGCTGCAGTCATAAATTTCACTGCCATATGTTCCTCCTGTGTGAATACTGTGTTTAAGATTAAAGTCTCATTCCACCATTCACGCTTAGGTTGTGACCGGTGATGTAGGAAGCATCATCAGATGCTAAGAATAAAGCAGCTGTTGCGATTTCTTCTGGTTGAGCCAAACGTTTTAACATCGTTTGTGCTGCGAATTTGTCAAGTAGATCTTGAGGTACAGTTTTAAGAATGTCAGTTAATGTGTAACCTGGAGCAATGGAGTTAACACGAACTTGTGCACCCTTCATGGCGAATTCTTTAGCCCAAGACTTTGTCATACCAATGACACCAGCTTTTGTAGCTGCATAGTTAGCTTGTCCAATGTTACCAAATTCTCCAACAACGGAAGAAATGTTAATGATGGATCCTGAACCTTGTTCAGCCATGAATGGTCCAACAAAGCGAGTTAAGTTGAAGACACCTTTAAGGTTAACATCAATAACAAGGTTCCACATATCATCACTCATTTTGCGAGTGAGTGAATCACGAGTGATACCAGCATTGTTCACTAGGATATCAATACGACCATATTTTTCTTTTGCATAGTTGAATAGTTTTTCGCATCCTTCAACGTCTGTTACGTTAAGTTGGAAACCTTCAACTCCTTCGCATTCATAATTTAATTCGCCCATGTCAGCAGCAATGACTTTTGCACCTTCTTTAGCGAATAATTCTGCCATGGATTGTCCTAATCCACGTGCGCCACCAGTAATGATAGCTACTTTTCCTTCTAATCTCATTGTTTCTCTCCTTTTTCTTTCTATTGAGTTGGTTTACTCTTTACCAACGATCAGTGAGATACCTTGACCTCCACCGATACAAAGGGTAGCTAAACCATATTTAACTTCTTCACGACGTTTCATTTCATGAAGTAATGTGACTAAGATACGTGCACCACTTGCACCAATTGGGTGACCTAACGCAATCGCTCCACCATTGACGTTAACAATGGAAGGATCAAGTTCTAAGCTCTTCACTACGCTAAGTGATTGTGCTGCGAACGCTTCGTTAGCTTCGATAAGTCCTAAATCTTTAACTTCTAATCCAGCTTTTTTAAGTGCTTTACGAGTAGAAGGAATTGGTCCTGTACCCATGATTTGTGGATCAACACCAGCAGAAGCATAAGATTTAATTACTGCAAGAGGAGTTAAACCTAAGGATTGAGCTTTTTCTTTGCTCATAAGAACTAAAGCTGCAGCACCATCATTGATTCCTGAAGCATTACCAGCAGTCACTGATCCATCTTTCTTAAAGGCTGGACGAAGTTTTGCTAATCCCTCTAATGAAGCATTGGCTTTTGGATATTCATCTGTATCAACCACGATGTCACCTTTTTTAGAAGCGATAACAACGGGAACAATTTCATCTTTAAATTTGCCATCCGCAATAGCTTTAACCGCACGATGTTGGCTTTCAACCGCGAAAGCATCTTGCTCTTCACGAGTGAATCCATATTCAGTGACAATGTTTTCTGCCGTAATCCCCATGTGTACTCCACTGAATGCATCAGTGAGTCCATCATAGACCATGGTGTCAACCATGGTTGCTTGACCCATGCGAGCTCCCCAACGTGCTGAAGGAACAACATACGCTGATAAACTCATGTTTTCGGTTCCACCCGCTACCACAATGTCGGCATCCCCACACGCAATTGCATTCGCAGCTAAAGCCACTGTCTTAAGACCTGATCCACAGACCTTGTTAACAGTGTATGATGATACTTCTTGTGGGATACCTGCTTTAATGGACACTTGGCGAGCGACATTTTGCCCTAATCCAGCTTGTAGAACGTTACCAAAGATAACTTCTTCAACCATTTCAGGAGAAATCTTCGCTTGAGCGATGGCTTCTTTGACGACAGTAGCTCCTAAGTCAACTGCACTTACATCTTTAAGTGAGCCTCCAAAGGTTCCAATCGCGGTACGAACAGCCGATACAATGACCACTTCTTTCATAATATCCTCCTTGATATTTGTTTTAATTATAGTAGTTGTGAATAAATTACTTTAAGCGCTTACAACGTCATTTTAATGCTTATTCAAGCGTTTTGAAAATACCAAGTACTTATAGATTGTATAAGTTATTTTTATAGGGTATGATTATGACATGTGATGTCATCTTGGAGGTTTTATGGATATTTACCAGCTCAAGTATTTCTGTGCCATTATTGAATCCGACTATAATATTTCTGCTGCGGCAAAAAAACTTCATGTTTCTCAACCCGCTTTAACCCAAGTGATTAAGAAGTTTGAATCCGATGAAAAAATTGATCTCTTCATTCGACAACAAGGTCGTTTAGCTGGCTTAACCCCTCAAGGAGAATCCTTTTACACCAATGCCACTAATGTGATTTACCATCATGAACGCATGATGAAAGAGTTAAGAGAACACTCGACAAAAGCAAGAGGAAAGATACGCATTGGTATTCCTCCTCTTGTGTTAACCGTATTGTTTACCGACATCCTATCCAAATTAGTGATCACAAACCCAGATATTCAGTTTGATATCATTGAAGAGGGAGCATTTGAACTCCAACGAATACTTAAGCTTCAAGAAATCGACTTTGCGGTCATTTTACAACCGACTGATCTTAATAGTATGCATTTTAAAGAAGAAGTCATCTTTGTAGAGGAAGTGTGTTGCTTCTTATCCAAAGATCATACTTTAGCTAAAATTAAGAACACCATGGATTGGAGTGATTTAAAAGAACAAAATCTAGCCATCTTCTCTAGCACCTTCATGATTCATCATCAGCTCATGAGAAAATTTGAAAGTTTAAACATTGTTCCTAAGATTGCACTGATGTCCACCTCATGGGATTTCTTACTCGAATCCACCTTAAACTCTGATTTCATCACGGTTCTTCCAGGACCGGTTAGAAATCACATTGTTAAGGACCGGATTAAAGAAATGAGATTCACAGTGCCTATGCCTTGGAAAGTGGTCTTAACCTATCCTAATAAATCTCATTACAGTCGTATTGAGACGTACACTCGAGATAGTATCTACCATTACTTTCAATCCAACAAACCCATCGAACCCATTCAGTAACTTCCTTAACTGGAAGTTATTTTATGAAAATATGTGAAAGAAATTATTATTCTTGCATTCTTTTTCATGATTTGTTACACTTCAAAACAAGAAAGGATATTAAGATCATGACCAATCACAAATCTTTCCATGTGTCTTCTTATTACGGATATTATCACTAACTAGGTTTATATCACATTGTAGATATAGACCACTTTATGTTGGAAATATCTACGATTGACACAATACACAAGAAATCTCTTTTATTGGCCACGCGTAGATGCGTGTTTTTTTATTTTATCCCCCTTGAAAGGAACTAATGATGACTAAATCACTTAAAGCCTTAGTGCTACTCACTCTATCCCTCACTATGCTTAGTGCATGTGTATCCACGCCTCTACCCAACGAAGAAGAAACCTTCACCATTGGAGTGATTCAACTTGTCACTCATCCTGCTTTAGATGCAACACTAGAAGGGCTTAAAGATCAACTTGAATCTGAAGGCAAATCAAACGCCATCACACTGATTGTTCAAAATGCTCAAGGTGATCCAAATGTTGCTAATACCATCGCCCAGCAATTTGTCAGTGATGGTGTAGACTTAATTTACGCCATCGCAACCCCCGCTGCTCAAGCTGCTCTTAATGCCACACTGAACACTTCAATTCCTGTGGTTTTCAACGCTGTTTCTGCCCCTGTGAGTGCTGGTCTTGTCGCTTCACTTGAATCCAGTGGAAACAATGCTACAGGCATGAGCAATGCTGCACCACTTCAACCACAACTTGAACTTGTTAAAGAAGTGCTTCCTAATACTCAAAATATTGGTTTTTTATTCAATTTAGGTGAAGTGAATGGTCGTGTATGGATTGAAGAAGCCCAACGTATTGCCCCTCTATTAGGTATGAATGCCGTGGTGATTGGCATTACCAATCTTTCTGAAGTGGCAGCTGCTATGGGACAACTGTTACCTCAAGTGGATGCAGTCTTCAATGTTACTGATAATCTTGTGGCAAGTGCCACTTCACAAATTGTTGATTTAGCTAAACAAGCTAACAAACCTGTGTTTGGCTCTGATCCTACCTTACTCCCTCAAGGACTACTTGCGGTGGATGGGGTAGATTTCTTCGCCTTAGGTCAAAGTGCTGCCCTACAAGTCATAGATATTCTCTTTAACGATAAGCTTCCATCTGACATCCCGGTCGGTACACCCACTTCAACTCGTTTATTTGTAAATCAAACAATGGCCCAAGAACTAGGAATTACGTTCCCGCAAAGTGTTCTTGAACGTCTAAGCGAATAACATGAATTTCTGGCTCGACGTCCTCATTCAAGGATTATTGTACAGTGTCCTTGCTCTGGGTGTAGCATTGACATTCAAAGTCTTACAACGTCCCGATCTTAGCGTAGAAGGCAGTTTCCCTCTTGGGGCTGTGATTAGTGCGATGGCACTGACTTCAGGACTTCCCGTTCCTATAGCCTTAATCATGGCTGCATTGGGTGGATGGTGTGCAGGTCAATTAACAGCATGGCTTCAAACCAAGTTGAAGATTCAACCACTTTTAAGTGGTATCCTCACCATGAGTGCCTTGTATACACTCAATCTTATGATTGCAGGTAATCGTTCTAACTTGCCTTTATTTCAAACCTTTACGTTGTTCACTCTCCCATCATGGATGAGTGTGTCATTAACCCGTTGGTATCATCTTTCACTTCTCCTTATGATTGTCTTCAGTCTTAAGTTATTGCTGGACTGGTTTCTACAAACTAAAAAAGGGATGATATTACAGGTTGCTGGTGATAATCCAAAACTTGTATCAGCACTTGGTGAAAACCTCAGTGCTTATCAAGCATTAGGATATTCACTTTCCAATGCCATCATCGCCTTGTGTGGAGCCTTGGTTGTGATGATGACACGCTTCTATGATCTGTCGATGGGATTTGGTATTCTTGTGGCTGCTTTAGCATCAGTGGTGTTAGGTGACTCTTTGTTATCTTCCACTGGTGCTAAGTTAACCACCATGGCTATCTTTGGTTCACTATTATACCGCTTCACTATTGCCTCAGCTTTAGCACTGCGTTTACATCCTAGTTCATTAAGACTCATCACTGCCCTTATCCTTGTGCTTGCCTTAGTGATTAAACCTTCTTACGGTAAAACTATCTTAACGTCACTGAAAGGAGGAGATAATCATGTTAGTGCTTCAAGACATTCAAAAAACATTTCACTTAAACACCCCAAATGAACAACCATTGTTTAAATCGTTCAATTTTAATGTTCAGGAAGGTGAATTTGTGGTGGTGTTAGGAAGCAATGGCAGTGGAAAGTCCACCTTACTTAATTTAATTGATGGACAATTGGCTGTTGATCATGGAAAGATTCTCTTCAATGATCAAGAGATGACTCATCTTCCTTCATTCAGGCGAGCTCAAAACATTTCAAGAGTGTATCAAGATCCTTCATTAGGAACCTCACCTCAACTAAGCATTGTGCAAAACATGAGTTTAGCACTGAACAAAGGCAAACCTTATAACCTCAAACAAGGAGTTGATTTAGTATCACGCACTCATATCGCAAGCATCCTTACTCAACTCAACATGGGACTTGAAGAGAAGTTGGATGTCAAGGTTGCCTATTTATCAGGTGGACAACGTCAAGCTTTAAGTTTATTGATGGCTGTGGTGTCACACCCTAAGCTGTTGTTACTGGATGAGCATACTGCTGCTCTAGATCCAAAAACAAGCCAGCACATCATGCATCTCACACAGCATTTGATTCGACAATTTAAAATCACCACCTTAATGATTACACATCAAATACAGGATGCTTTGGCTTATGGTGATCGTTGCATCATGCTTCATGAAGGACACGTGGTGTTGGATGTATGTGCAGAAGCTAAACAACGCTTACAACCAAACGAACTATTGGCCCATTTTCATTCTCTCTCCCTATAAACAAAAGCGCATGATTGCGCTTTTGTTTGCTTAGGATTGAGATAAGATCATGCGTTCCCACACTTCTTGTTGGGATGAGGCAAGTAGGCATTCCCCTTCTTCTACGATGTAGATTTTATCATAAAGGTGTAGGGTCTCTTTAAAGATGATGTGACTGACATTGATGATGGTTTTAGGTAACGACAACAAGTCTTTTTCAATGCTTTGCGCAATCTCAAGTTCAAGTGAAGCAAAGATTTCATCACAAAGAATGACACTGGTTTCAAGGCATAAAGCTCGTGCTAACATCAACCGGGCTCGCTGTCCTCCTGAGACGTTTGATCCATTGTTCACTAAGACATCATTGAGATTCAAATGCGCTAATCCAACTTGAGCTAAGGCATGTCTACAATGTTCATCACTAAGGTCTTGGTATAAGGTAAGGTTTTCTTTAACCGTACCTGAGAAGATAAAGCCAATTTGATCGACGGTCGTAAATAAGGAATAATAATCAATCGGGATTAAATCAAAGATGTCATGATCATTGAGGGTTACACTGCCCTGTTTGGGTTGAATGTTTTGTCGAATGGTTTTTAAGATGGTGGACTTACCTGCACCACTGCGTCCAACTATCAAGATTTTTTCATCTTTTTTATG
>JAJOHZ010000036.1 GCA_021209625.1 Erysipelotrichaceae bacterium
TGTGCGCCTAAATCCACCCAACCAAAATCCGCATGACGATGGCCAGGATCAATGACCACATCATACACTTCTTCTGAAAGTTCAATTGGTTTTACTTCTAGATATATTGGTGCAACCACTTCTGTTTCATTTGGCTGTGAAATGACTTGAATTGACTTGGTGTTCTCTTGGCGATTAATTGTTGTAAAGATATGATTCACTGGTTGATTACTGACCAGTTGCATCCGTTGCAAATTAATGTTCACTTGCATGGCATACACACCAAAAGGTAAATCATCCATGGGAATTTGACCATCAACCGCATCTTCAATCATGTAATCACGAATCTCTTGTGTGCAAAGATTGGTTAGTCGAAGTGTTTTCCCCACAAACGCGTCTTGAGTATCTAAGCGATAGGCATCCTGAAAAAAAGATAAGTTTTCCCCATACACAAACATATCGTTCACTAAAACGACTTCTTCACGTGTGGTTAACCATCCCATATCTACAAAACTATTAAGTTCACACACTACTTCTGGTGATTTTGTTTTTCCCCACACGAAATACCACATCGTGTAACCTAGCGCAAGCACTAGCACAAGAAGTGGGATTAAGAGTGGAAAGTTAATACGTCGACGTCTTCTCATCTAGAGTTCAATGTCCTTTAAATGTTTTGGTTTTCGTTGGTGAACTGGAGGAAGTTCTCTGAAGGTTGGTGCAATGGCGGTGGTTAAATAGGCTTCAATGTTATTGGCCACAAAAAACTTCTCACCTTCAAAAAGCATTTCTTGTAAAGGAAAGATGTCTTCTTCTTTAAAGATAAAAGGATTTAAAGCGGATTTAAATGTCCATGTTAAGTCAAATCCAATGTGTTTAGAATGTTTGTTTAAACGATGATATAGTGAAGCATTCCACTTGAACCATTTTTTGATCCACACTGGATTGAAATGAAGGTTCTCAAAGAAAACAATGATTGGCATTAGACCTTGATTAAGCAATCGTAGTGGTAAGTCTTTAAGTTTTGATGCATTCACTTTAGAATACACAAACACATCAATAAAAACCCCATCACTGTCTTTGCATTGATTTGAAAGAAGTTCATTGACTTCCTCGATGCGAGTTCCTTTAAGGCGAATCTTCATGCCTGGAATTAAGACATTATAGCAGTTTCTTGTCTCAAAACAGTGAATCACATACTGCTCTTTAAGTTCTTCTTCAAGGATTGGAATTGCTCTTAAGAAGTCATCCATCATCATCGCAATGTCAATGTCATCATCCCAAGGGATAAAACCTTGGTGACGATAAGCCCCCAAAGCACTTCCTCCATTAAGGAAATAAGGTAAATCATGTTTACGAAGGACCGCATCCACATCTTTCATCATGGCTAAGAGCACTTGATGCAAATCATGTAAGGTTATGCGTGTACCATCTTGTTTTTCTTTAAGTATAATGTCATGTGAGTTCATAGTTTTGATTATAGAGCATCCCTTTCATTGTTTCAAGAAAGAAAGGCAAGTCACTGACTTGCCTTAGTAATCTAGATTCTTAGGAGTACGCGCAAATGGCACGACATCTCTAATGTTTTGCATACCTGTAATGTACATTAAGAAGCGTTCAAACCCAAGACCAAATCCAGCATGTTTGACACCACCATAACGACGCAAGTCAAGATACCACTCTAACCCTGATTTCTCAATATGGAATTTCTCCATGGCGGCTTCAAGATAATCAAGACGCTCTTCACGCTGTGATCCACCGACGAGTTCACCTACACCTGGGACAAGCAAATCACACGCTGCCACGGTCTTTTGATCATCATTGAGTCTCATGTAGAACGCTTTAATATCTTTAGGATAGTTGGTTAAGAAGACTGGACCTTGAACCACCACTTCACAAATGTAGCGTTCATGTTCGGCTTGTAAATCCATCCCCCATGACACTGGATAATCAAACTTCACATCTGCTTTGAGTAAATGGTCAATGGCTTCAGTGTAGGTCATTCTTACAAATTCACTCTCAAGTAAGCGATGTAAACGATCCAACACGGTTTTATCAATCATGTCATTGAAGAACTTCATTTCATGTTGTGCATTCACTAAAATGTAGTTAACACAATACGTGACCATGTCTTCAATAAGGTTCATGTTATCATCCAAGTCTGCAAATGCGATTTCAGGTTCAATCATCCAAAACTCACTGGCATGACGGGTAGTATTGGAGTTTTCAGCTCTAAAAGTTGGACCAAAGGTGTACACATCTCTGAACGCTAACGCAAATGCTTCCGCATGAAGTTGCCCTGATACGGTTAATGAAGCATCTTTACCAAAGAAGTGATCATTCTTCTTTGCAAAGCTATCGCTTTCGACTCTAAAGACTTCTCCTGCACCTTCCGCATCATTACCCGTAATGATTGGTGTATGCACATAGATGAATCCTTGATTTTGAAAGAACTCATGAATGGCCATGGAAAGAAGTGAACGCACTCTAAAGACCGCAGAAAAAGTATTTGATCTTACACGTAAATGGGCAATTTCACGTAAATATTCAAATGAATGACGTTTCTTTTGTAAAGGATAAGATGAATCACAAGCCCCTTCAAGTTGAATGGATTGACACACAATCTCAAAAGGTTGTTTATTTTCTGGTGTTATCTTAAGTAGTCCTACCACTGAAATCGCTGTTCCGGTGTTGTAAGACTGAACGGTTGCGTAGTCTGTTAACGAGGATTCATAAACACACTGTACATTTCTAAATGATGTTCCATCATTCAGTTCAATGAATCCGATGTGATTATTCGATCGATTCGTTCTCACCCATCCTTGAAGGTGGATTAGTTCTATCCCATCCAATTCAAGTGGATTATCCGCACTGATCACATCAAAGCATTCTTGTACAGTCATAAACGTTGGCATATTCTGCTCCTTTAAATATTGTTGACTTGAAAAACAAGTTCCTGTATGGATGATATCACATCCACGTACTTAATGAAAACATCCTTTGGAACACGGATATGATCATGAGTAAAACTAATGATTCCCACAATGCCATTTTCAATCAGTTTATCCACTGTTTCTTGGGCATCATGTGAAACGGTAAGAATCGCAATACGACATCCCACAGGGATATTCTTACTAAGCTGGCTTAATGGATAGACTGGAATATCATTGATAACCCCAATCTTACTTTCATCGATATCAAAGGCACATGCCACTTCACCGACGACATTATTCCAACGATTATAGTTCATTAAAGCACGACCCAGGTTACCTGCACCAACAATGATAATTTTCTCGTTGTAGGTACCTCCTAAGTGGCCTTCAAAGGTTTCAATGAGTGTTTCGATGTCATAACCATAACCTTGTTTGCCCAATGTTCCAATGAAGGAAAAATCACGACGAATGGTGGTTGGTTCTACATCGATAAAACTGCCTAATTGATTAGACATAATCCGATCAATGCCTAAACTTTGTAATTTCTTGAGCGCCTTTAAATATAACGGATAACGCTGCATAGTTGCTTTTGGTACTTTTCTCTTATTCATAGTATCACCCTCTTGTGATATTGTATCACAAAGGTTTTCATATGTGAATAATTTAGCAACTTTAGTGAAAAGAAATGAATAATTCACACAAAGAAACCATGATTTAAACTTTGATTTCGCTTGTTAAACGCAGTCCTGGGTTCACTTTAACACTCAAATCTGCGAATAGTCCGGCTTCATAATAATGATAAGCAGCTGCTCCTATCATTGCCGCATTATCAGTACAGTATTGCAGGGGTGGTATACTTAACCTGATTTGTGGGTATTGCTTTAATAAGGTTTCACATTCCTGTCTTAAATAAGTGTTGGCACTCACTCCACCTGCCACAATCACGTGTTTAGGTTGATGAGTTTGAATAGCTTGATCTAAACGTGATATCAATTGGGATATCGCCACACTTTGAAAGGAAGCACACATGTTTTCCACATGGATGATTTCTTGTTTCTGATTTGCATTATGGATCAAGTTGTTGAAATGACTCTTGATACCACTGTATGAGAAACTGGATGAGTCTAGTTTTAAATGTGGTAGTGGATAACTGACTTCCCCTTGTTGAGCAAGCTTATCAATGTTAGGTCCTGCTGGATAATCTAAATGAAGTAATCGTCCCACTTTATCAAATGCTTCTCCAATCGCATCATCTTGAGTTTGAGCTACGATGGTAAAATCGAGGGGCCCTTGCATCATGACCAGCTCAGTATGCCCACCAGAGACAACTAACGCAAGGCATGGATAACTTAAAGATGACACAAAGGCATTCGCATGGATATGTCCAGCTAAGTGGTTCACCGCTATAAGAGGTTTGTTTAAGGCATATGCGAGTGTTTTTGCGGCTAATGCACCAATATGAAGTGATCCTACCAAACCAGGTCCTACGGTAAAGGCAATGGCAGCCACTTCATTCCATGTCAGTTTAGATTGATGTAGTGCTTCCTCAATGACTAAAGAGATGACTTGAATATGCAATCGACTCGCTAACTCTGGCATAACTCCTTTATAGGTTTGGTGAGCTTGGATTTGTGATTGGGTTACTTGACTCAGTAGTTCATTTCCTTTGCGCACAAAAGCCACTGAGGTTTCATCACAGCTGGTTTCTATGGCGCATAGGATCACATCATTGTTCATCGTATCTCATCTCCAATCCATCTTCATCTGGATGTTCATAATAACCTTTTCGTCGTCGTGTTTGTTTAAATCCACATTGGGTGTATAAGCGAATTGCGGATGTATTGGACGCTCTTACTTCACAAAATATCGTCTTAATGTTTTTCTTAATTAGGTGATCTAACCACTGCGTTAACAACTTCCGTCCATATCCTTGTCCTTGGTGTTTCACATCAATCCCAATGTTGAGAAGTTCTGCGCTATCATCAATCACTAAACCACTGATGAAACCAACCACATTATCTTCGATGAGATAAACAAAGGTTTCACAGCCCTCAGTATTTACAAATGAAGTGAGATGCAGTTGGTGATGGAGTTCATCTACCTGAATCTGGTGTTGAGGTGTTAATGAATGCATCATATGGCTTTGATGTAAAGAGGTTCTAATGCGTGCACATCATTGCATCTTTGACTATGATGAATGATGTTTTCACACATCTCAGACAAAGCAACCTCTTTCGCTTTCTTATCGATTAAGTGAGCATCTTGAAAATAAGGTCCAATTAAACGTTCTTTCACCTCATCCAAGGTTAATATGCCTTGGAACGTCCATTTGGAATTTGACTTAATGCCCACATACGCTCGTGATGATCTCGCATCAAGCAAGACAGTGCCTGATTCTAATGGTAAGAAAAAATCAAATGAAGTAAATGTGTAAACTTCCATTGAGTTAACTAAAGACAGTGTCTTGACCACTGTGAGACCTATTCTAACCCCAGTGTATGAACCGGGACCTAACCCTATATACACTTGGTGTATGTCCATGGGTGTTAAATGATGCGTTTCAAGCAGGTGTTTAAGACGTGGAAGAATCAATTCAGATTGGGTTTTAAAGGCTTCATCATGAAAACCATCCACAAAGTGATTATTCTTGAGTAATCCTAAACTAAGGTGCTTATGAGAGGTATTAATCACTAATTGCCACATAGGACCTCCACTGTTCCATCATAGGATGGTGAGATTCAAAAATGAGTTCACGTGTTGTTTCATCGATGTAGTTAAGTTGGATTGACATGTCTTCCCTGATATCTTCATTAAGATACTGTGGCCATTCAATGATCATTACTGTATTAGAATCGAGTTCATCACTGATCCCGATGCTTTCTTCTATACCGTCTAATCGATATGCATCCACATGAACAAGTCTAGGTTGTCCTTCATAGATTTTCATAAGAACAAAAGTAGGACTATTAACACATTCGTGTATTCCTAATCCTAAGGCAATGGATTGGGTAAGAAGTGTTTTACCCGTTCCTAAATCCCCTTGTAGAAACAACACAAAAGGAGGTTGAATTAACCTTCCTAGTTGTTGACCTAAAATTTGTGTTTCTTCACTTGAATGTGTTCTTATTTTCATAGTTCTATTGTACCATAACTGATTAATGATAAAAAAACACCTCCTGGTTAGGAGGCGTTAGTTACCCGGCAACGTTCTATCTTCACATGGGCAAGCCATGCTATTGTTGACGCTGAAGTGCTTAACTTCTGTGTTCGGGATGGGAACAGGTGA
>JAJOHZ010000001.1 GCA_021209625.1 Erysipelotrichaceae bacterium
AATATAAAAACATAGTTCAAGTGAAACTGAGAGAACAAACACTTTTTCATAAATGAGTTAATTTTTCAGTAATGTTCAAATCATTTTAATGCAGTCCTTTTTATGTAGAATGAGTGAGAATCAACATGATTCATATATAAAATTGAGATACTAAGTAGTGAATATCAATTTGGATTCACTATCTTTGAGTTGTCGAATCAATTAGTAATGTTTTCATTTACAAGATGATACTTCAATAGTCAATGGATTTAGTTTTGAAAAAGCAAAAAGGTATGGGAAATTTATTCTTGGAATTTTAACGAAATACTAAATGATTCTATGTCCTAATAGATTGATTAAGTAAAGCTCTATAAAAAAAGATATTTTTCAATTTTTTTCTTCCCACTATGTCCACATTTCTGTTAAAATAATAAAGCATCTACCCCCATTCCAAAACAGATGTAGCACCTTTGAAAAAAGGTGTTTTTCTTTTTTATCCACTAACATAACTTATAAGTGTATATTTGCTTGTTTTTCCTTCATTGTAAGTACTTTCATGGTCATTCTTGTGAAAATAGGAGTATATTAGAATTAAAGGAGGCGATTGACTATGCCAAAACTAAGTTTTGTTGAAGGAATTGGACCAGTTTACGAAGAGAAGTTAAATGCATTAGGAATTAAGACTACTGAGAAGTTCTTTGAAGTAGCCGCCACCAAGAAGGGAAGAAAGGATCTTGCTGAAAGAAGTGGTATCAGTGAGAAACTCATCCTTGAATGGACTAACATGATTGATCTTTATAGAATCAAAGGGGTCGGTTCAGAATACGCAGATTTACTCGAAGCAGCAGGTGTGGACACCGTAGTCGAACTTGCTGGACGACGTGCTGATAATTTACTCAAGAAAATGGAAGAAGTGAATGCTGAAAAGAAACTGGTTCGCTTACTTCCTTCACTTAAAATGGTGGAAGGTTGGATTGCTCAAGCTAAAGAACTTCCACGAGGAGTTGAGTACTAACCCATAAGGAGAAGACAATGGATATCTTAAACCTACTGCTTAAGCAAGTGGATCAAAAGGACACGCTTGATCAACTGAGCAAAAGTATCAATGCCAAACCCGACCAAGTCAAGAAACTCACCGAAGAAGGCTTACCTACTTTACTAGCCGCATTAACAAAGAACGCATCTACCCCACAAGGAGCACTTTCCTTAAGTAAAGCCCTTGACCAACATAAAGATGATAACACTTCAGATATCCTCTCCTTTCTTAAAGGAGTGGATACTAAAGATGGTGAAAAGATCTTAGGACACATCTTAGGCAATAAAACAGAAAAAGTAGAAAGCAAGTTAGGCGCAAGCAGTGGACTTAATACCACTCAAGTCAACACCTTGCTTGCGCAACTTGCTCCTCTTGTGTTATCTCAACTAGGCAAGCAAAAACAAAAGGATGTTAAATCCAATGATAATCCTATGGAAGGACTTGGAAAACTACTCTCAGGAGGACAAAGTAAAGATCTCATGGGAATGGCTGCTAAGTTTCTTGATTCCGATGGAGATGGAGACATCATGGATGATTTAGGAAAGACATTAGGGAATTTCTTTAAGAAGTAATCAAAAGGCCTTTGAATGATGATGCATTCAAAGGCCTTATCTTATTTCAACACCTTCTCTACAAAGATATCCACAATCAAAGGATCAAATTGAGTACGTGCGCACCTCTTTAGCTCACTGATGGCTTGTTCTTGACTTAAGGCTGTCTTATACACTCGTTTGGATGTCATGGCTTCATAAGTATCACATACCGCAATGATGCGTGAGTACAGCGGAATCTCTTCTCCTTTAAGATGATTAGGATAACCTTTACCATCCCAACGTTCATGATGGGTTAAGGCATACTCAGCTAATCTTGAATACTTATCAGCTGACTTTAAGATTTGATATCCATTCACCGTATGACGTTTCATGATGTCCCATTCTTGAGACGTTAAGATATCGGGTTTATGCAGAATACTATCAGGAATGGTAATCTTTCCAATATCATGCATCATACCCGCAATCTCTAATTCTTTAAGCTCGTCTCCAGATAACAGCAGATGTTCACCAATTTGACGACAATAGGAAGCAACATTGTGAGAATGGCTTCGCTCATCCTCGTATTTCTCAATAAGAGAATTAAACAGAATCATAATGGCTTCATTGCGTGAACTTTGACCATGCAGTACCTTATGAGCATACATGTCATTCTCAGCTTTAATCAATAGCTTATCCATGCTTTCTTCAAGTGAAACTTTAATATCACTTCCAAAGGATAGTGAGATAGGAAACTCATACTTTTGCTCATGTCTTAAATACGTTTTAATGCTCTCTTGAGTTTGTGAAAACTCATCTAAAGTGGTATTAGGACACAACATTAAGAATTCATCTCCACCTATACGTGCTACGAAGTCTTGAGGTCGACAATGCTGTTTCAAGGCTTGAGCCACCATTTGAATGGCTAAGTCTCCCATATGATGACCATAAGCATCATTGACTAACTTAAGTCCATCCATGTCAATGATGGAAACAAGCAAAGGATAATTTGTAGGGGTATCCAGGTGATGAAGTTGTTCATCACCATAGCGTCGATTAGGAAGTCCCGTTAGGAAATCATGTTTAGAAACATGAGTAATGGCAAGTTCACGTTGTTTTTTCTCAGTGATATCATCCACTAACACCGCAAAGTAGCCAAACTGAGGTGAATAAGCCGTCACATCAAAGTATTTATCTAAGGGTTGAGAATACTCTTCAAATCGTTGAGAAATGCCAGTTAAAGCCACTTCACCATAACGTTGTATCCAAGTGTCCTCCACATTAGGAATCACTTCCTTCACCGTTTTGTCTAAAACATCCTCTTTCTTTAATCCTGTAATCTTTTCATAACTATCATTCATGCTTAAAAAACGATAATCGATAGGTTGGCCTTCATCATTCACAATCAACTCATGATACACCAGTCCTATAGGAAGTTCATTCACTAACTTCTGATGATTCATTTCAATAATTTTATATTGTTTTTCTTCTTCTAGTTCTTGCGTTAGATCCTTAAACTCTGTAATACGAACCGTCTTGCCTTTATAAGGAATGAGTTTAGCCTCAAGCTTTAAAGGATAAACACTGTTATTTTTCCTTAAACCAATCACTTCATAAGGTTTCTCATCATTCATCACAATCTTTTGTTTCACTAATTCTCGATATTCAGTAGCCATCAACAACAACCCATCCATGCCAATCAATTCATCACGATGATATCCAGTCATATCACATAACTTGTCATTGCAATCCAAAATCTTTCCTTGATCATGTATGACAATCCCACTGAATGAAGCATTATGAAGAATCTTAAAGCGTTGTTCACTTTCTTTAAGCAGTGTGTTCTTGCGTTTCATGAACAGTAAACCAAGCATACCCATAAGGGTAGTGAATGAAAAAAAGATAACGAAAAGAATGATGAGTAACGTAAAGTTATTTTGTGTTTGAGTAAGTTGGGTTTGATCAATGATGACTGAAGATAAATACGTTTCACCATTCAAGAGTATAGGATAGGAATACACATGCACATCTCTGATGGTGTTATTCGCTAAACGATGCTTAAAGATGAAGAAGTTACGTTCTTCATTCAAGGCTTTCTCACGCTCTAAAGCAATTTCCTCTAAAGAAAGGGTATTAATGTCTGCGATGTTCATGGAAGTTAGCTCAGCAATCGAGTAACCATAAAATGAAGCAGCCGCTTGATTCGCATCCACAATGGAGCCATTCTCAGGATGAATCACCAACATCACCATGTTATGTTGGTCTAAGAATGTTTTCACATCCTCACTGGTGTGAGCATAAGTTTGGATTCTTAAGAAAAAGAAACACGACACGATAAAGATGAGTTTACTCCAATGTTTCATAATGAAATCCTATCTTGGTTTTAAAGATTAAAAAAACAAAAGATAAAAAAATAAAGCATAAAAAGACTAAATATAGGATAATAAGACCATTATATCATAGGGATAAGAACAGTGAGAAATGAAGTTTGTCACTGAAACAAACCATGAATCATTCCATAGCCATGAAGTCCTATGATATGATAATCACGATAGATAGACTATCACTAGGGGACTTTATGACACCACATGACATTTATCAACGCCAGTTTACCAGCGCACGCATAAACTTACTGCTTATGAGTGTACTCACCATCGCCAACATTGCTGCTTATTGGTTTGAACTTGGATTTATGCTTCCATTCTCAGCGTTCCTTCCTTTCACCATCTTTGATTTTGGTTATTTCTTTTCCATTGAATGGGCTGATCCAAGTGTGTTTATTTATGGCATTGTTTTTGCTTCATTGATATTGATCTTGTACTTCTTAGGCTATTTCCTTTCTAAACATAAACCCGCATGGTTAACCTTTGTCTTAGCCATGTACATTGTGGATACCCTCATCATGGTGTATTTGTTTACTTCTGTCTTCTATTTTAATGGTACTATGATCCTAGACATCCTCTTTCATATTTGGGTCTTGTATTACTTCGTTATGGGTGTACGAGCAGCGAAGAAGCTTAAACAGTTTCGAGAAGAAAGCAGTGTGATAGAATAATAAAGGAGAGAATTATGGCTCAAGTGTATTGTTCAAACTGTGGGATTAACATCTCAGCCCTTCATGAATCTGCACGGTTTTGTCCAAGTTGTGGAGAAGTGATTGAACGAAAGGAAACCACCATGTCACATCAAACTCATGTTCATGTCCATATGGGACGTGGACCCTTTAATAAATGGATCAGTTTACTGTTATTGCTCTTCTTAGGACCCTTTGGAGCTCATAAGTTTTATGAAGGCAAAATCGTAATGGGAGTCCTTTATTTGCTTACCCTAGGATTCTTTGGAATCGGGCTATTCTTTGATTTCTTTGCGATCTTGTTTAAGCCAACAGAGTATTATTTGTAGATCATATCGCTCTTAACCTAATCTTAACGCATTCACTCCTTTCTTCCTCTATAATGGAAGAAAGGAGTTTTATTATGCACCCACTACAATCCTATCTTCAAAAGAACTCAAAACGATTCAAAACATTCCAATGCATGGTGCGCATACCTGATCAGGATTTACATTTCTCTTTTTCATCCACAACCATAGATCAACCTTTTCATAGTGCGAGTGTGGGTAAGCTCTTTACCACTGTCCTCATCATGCAAGCCATTGAAGAAGGAAGAATCACTTTAGATACACCTGTATCCCATCACTTAAATCATGAAGTACTAGATGACTTGTTTTTCGTCAATGGAGTGAATTATCAATCTCAGGTCACGATACAAGACTTGCTTTCACATACTTCAGGAGTTAATGACTACTTTGAAAGTAAGACCATGGATGGATCTTCTTTCATTGATGAGGTGCTTCACCAACCTCAACGCTTTTATACCCCATTAGATTTAATTCAATTCACTCAGAAGAAACAAAAACCAGTAGGGATTCCCAAGCAAAAGTTTCATTACTCCGACACTGGGTTTATTCTTTTAGGATTATGTTGTGAATCATTGTATCAAGCTTCTTTTAACACCCTTATTCAAACAAAGATTGTTCAACCATGTGGATTAAAGAACACGTTCTTATGTTTCTATGATGAGCGTTTTAATGCGAAGAACTTAGCTCCATTATGGATGAATGGAGTTGAGGTAAGTCAGTTCACCTCACTGAGTTGTGATTTCTCTGGAGGAGGTTTACATACCACCACAGAAGATTTAACGTTGTTTCTTCAAGGATGTGTGAATGGTGTTTTATTAACCCAAGACTCACTTAATCAAATGACAATCTTTAACCATAAATTCAGAAATGGACTTCATTATGGGTTGGGGTGCATGCAACTTAGACCTAAAGACTTTTTCTTCTTGTTTAAGAAGTTGCCTTTAATGATAGGACATCTGGGAGTCAGCGGTGTTCATGCTTGGATTGATGTGGAATCAAAGATGAGTATCGTTTTGAATGTGGGAAACAATCAACACATGGCAAAGAGTTTTCAAGTGGTCATTTCACTGCTTCAAATGATGCATTCCATGAGTAAAAGGAAATAAAAAACCCATTTTTTAAATGGGTTAGAAGTCAACTTTTTCTTTGCATTTTGGACAACGCTTAGAATGTTTAGGTATCGCCTCGCCACAGGATGGACAATACCATCCCATGCCAACAGAAGTGGATTGCTCAGTTGGGTTCACAGTGTGTTTTTTCGGGGTCATGTCTGTGTTTTGTTGGGTAGGCTTAAATTCTGGAAGGGAATATCGTGGGTCTTTCATCGACTTGTGCTCACTTTCCTCATTGAAGAGTTGATTTAACAGATACGAACCATACACATAAAACAAAGATATTCAAGGATTGTCCAGTGAACATACCCCCCCATGATATTTAAAGACAATCGACCAATGTTGCCAAACCATCCGCTCACCACAAAGGCTAACACAATCGCAATCCATCGGGCTGAATCTTGCATGTTTTCGCGATCCTTAAGCAGTAAATACACATGAATCGCAAAGTAGGTGAAGAAGAAGAAATTTAAAGCTAACTTAATGATTCCAAAAGGAAAGAGGAATCCATTGAAGAAAACATCAGAGATAATCCCAAGAACAAATGAACTTATTAACAGTCCAACAAGTTGATTTTGACGGGTGTTTTTATCTAAAAAATAAAAGCGTCTTAACATCTCTTTCATATCTATACCATCCTTGTTTAAGTATACCACTGAATGAGAGGTCTTTTCTGTCCAATTGATGTGACTTCACATCACTTCACACCAACTTATATTTGAAAGTATCACCATAAACCTATATTATAGTGAGTGATGAAAAAAAAGAATATTGATTGCACTCCTCATTCTTTCAGTTGTCAGCGTCATAGCGTTGATTTTTTCACGTTTTAAAACATCACCACTTATTTGTAATCCATTAGAAACCATTTGTTTCAATGAAGATGAAACCATCAATTATAATGAACAATCCTTAGTGATTGCGGTTGAAACTCAAAATCAAAAAGACTATTTATCTTCAGTGCTACAACCTGTGTTGGAAAACACCACAGGTACTGTGTCCATCATTGTGAGAGAAAGCACATCAGCTTTTACCTTCATGAATTCACCCATTGATATTGCGCTAGTGGACAAACAAGCAGCAGGCAGTTTATATCCTTACTTGCATCGTTTTGATCAAGAAGAAGTGAATCCCTATTTCATTGATTATGCTTCCAAACATTTGGATGAAATCAATTATGATGGGGTTGCCTTCATTCCTGCCACCATTGATGGTCCATTCTTTGTGATGAACACGACCTTGTTAAGTCGTTTAGGCTACGATATCACTGATGTGGATGAACATGGTCGTCTTAATGCTTTAAACTCCTTTGAAGAAATCATGAGTGAAGGAGATCGATTAAGATCCAATAGACCCATGGTTGGAGCTCGTCGATTAACTTCTTTATTCCCGCTGACCTTGGTGGAACCATGGTCACTGTATTCCTTTCTTACGCCTAATGGTTGGAACATGTACCCAACCAATGATGCCTATGATCATGGACTGGATGCACCTTTGTTTAAAGAAGCGCTTGAGCTCTTTGAACCACTGCTGTCCTATGAATGGGATTTAACAGGACAAAATCAAACGCAGTGGCGATATGAGAGTGAGTTGGTGAATGGAACAGCTCCTTTTGCGATTAAAGTGCCCTTCCTTAATCTTGAAGCCATTTCAAGTGTGACACGTCAAAACTATGTGGTAACACCCATGCCAACCATCGATGGAAGACAACCTTATACCTTAGCGCAAGTGAAAGGATGGGTGTTTAAAGCCAGTGCTTCACCGGCATTAAGACAGCTTGTGATGGAGCAATTAACAAGTTATAACTTTACTCAGTTGCTTTTGTTGGAAGATCGTGAAGCGGTTATGATTGATCCTACACGCGTGAATGAATTTAAAGTAAGTGAGCTTCAGAAACAAAAGATTCTTGCGGCTCAGTTTACGTTATCTCCACCTCTGTTTGCCTTACCGCATTTTCCTTCGGTGTTAGGATTTGATTTCTACACCCAAGGGGAACTGCTTCCTATCTTTGAAGATCTACAAACTCAAACCCTCACTCCGTCTCAAGCCCAAGAAGCGATTCTTAAAGCCTATGATCGTTGGGTGATTGAAAGAACGTATTATGAAACTCAACCTAACCCGTAACGAACAAGCCATGATGGTCATCAATGGCCTGTTTATCTTTGTGATGTCTTTGGCCAGTGTGTTTGTGAATGTGGTGTTATATGTGATCAGTGGTTCCATTGTGACCATGACGTTGTATACCATCTTGCGTTTTGGATTGTTTCCTTTTGCGTTCATGTTAGGGGCAAAGCTTTCTAATCAGCGAAAAATTGTCTTTTCACTTATCTTAGGATTAGCCTTACTTACAGTAGGCTTTTTAGGTGTGTTGTTTGCGGAGCATTTACTGCAGTCGTTGTGGTTTATGATTTACATCTTGGCCATCATTTTTGGGTTAGGGGAAGGCTTGTTTTGGTTTTCCATGAATGCCCTTAATCAATTGGTCAGTTCTGAAGAAACACGCAACACCTATTTAAGTGTCATGGGTATGGTGAATGCTTTTGCGCAAATCATTGCCCCTTTATTAGCCACCCTCATTCTTTCCATCAGTGCCAGTGATGATCAAGGGTACACCTTCATTTTTCAACTCGTGATTGTCTTTATGGTTGTGATTATCTTCTTCGGGTTTAAAGTCAATTCTCCTTCGTTATCCACCCCATTTCGAATGAGAGAGTTACAGCTTTTCTCTAAACATAAAGATTTACAACTCATGAACATGACTCACTTTATGTTCGGATTAAGGGATTCCTTGGTTTTAGTGACCACAGGACTTTTGATCTATAATGCCACAGGGGGATCAGGCAGTGTGTATTCTCGTTTATTGGCGTTGTTTGCGCTGGTCAACATTGTGGCTTTTGAAGTGGTTCGTCGCTTCAATACCCCACAAAGAATGATGAGTTTCTTCATCTTTGGTGGTTTTATCATGACCTTCAGTTTACCTCTGCTTGTGTATGTACCCACCTTACTTGGGGCAGCCACTTATGGATTACTGGCGTCATGGGCTGGTCCGTTTTATGTGGTGCCATTACAAACCATTGCGATGCGTGCCATTGGTTCACACATGATGCACACCAACATGTTTTCTTTGGTCATTTCTCGTGAAATTGCCTTAACCAGTGGACGCGTACTAGGCATGATGTTTGTGGTGGGATTATCACGATTCTTCCCAGTTCAATTCATTACCATCGCCGTTACAGTGCTCTCCATCTTTCCTTTAGGATTAACCTTAATCTCTTCACATGTTTTAAGACAAAAGGGGTCGACTGCGCTATAATAGGGGCATGAATGATTGGCCTATCTTTTCACAACCTCACAGTTCTAGACACCTTCAAAGCATCTTGCATGCTTTAGACATAGAGCGTCAACACACCATCGTTTACCCCTCACAGGATCAACTCTTTAGGGCGTTTTCATTGTGTCCTTACAAGCAAGTGAAAGTGGTCATTCTTGGACAAGATCCTTATCATACTCCTTATGCAGCAGATGGTTTGGCTTTCTCTACTCCTCAAGGCATGAGAATGCCACCCTCACTAAGAAATATTTTTAAAGAACTGCATGATGATCTTAAGATGACACGTTTATCCACCGATTTATCGGATTGGGCAAAACAAGGTATTCTCCTGTTGAACACAGTGTTAAGTGTACAAGCCCATCATGCGCATTCTCATGCCCATTTAGGATGGGAAGAATGGGTCAAGGAGGTTATCCTTGATTTAAACTTGTCTTCTTCTCCGATTTGCTTTGTCTTGTGGGGAAAACACGCACAAAAATATGAAACCTATATCACGAAGCCGCATCATATGATTTTAAAAAGTGCTCATCCATCCCCATTTTCAGCCCATCAAGGCTTCTTTGGATCCAAGCCTTTTTCAAGGATCAACGCTTTTTGTCTTGAACACGACTTAACACCGATAGAATGGAGTGATCAATCATGATCTATTTCACCTCACTACAGACCGCTCTTGATACCATCAGTCAAAGAACCTCCTCTTCAACCTTTGGGTTAAAGTTATTCAAACAATGCATGGAAGATTTGGGTAATCCGCAATACAAACTCAACTGTGTCCATGTGGCAGGCACCAATGGGAAAGGGAGCACTTCCAGTTTCATTGCGACCATTGCGCAAGAAAGTGGGCTAAAGGTAGGCTTATACACCTCTCCATACTTAATTCATCACAATGATCGTTTTAGAATCAATGGACAAGACATGAGTGATGAAGATTTACTTAAATACATCAATATGACCACTCATTTATGGGACAAATATGCATTAACCATGTTTGAAATTGATACCCTCATTGCGATCTGGTATTTTCAAGATCAAAAAGTCGATTTAGCTGTGTTTGAAGTAGGTTTAGGAGGTCGCTTGGATGCGACCAATGTGATTCTTCCTTTAGTGAGTGTGATTACCACCATCGGTTTTGATCACATGGATTTTTTAGGAGATCGTCTTGATTTAATTGCGTTTGAAAAAGCAGGGATCATTAAAGAAAACACACCGATCATTTCCTATTCGCAAGGCCCTTTGGTGGATGAGGTGTTTGAACGGGTAGCACACGAAAGAAAGGCTCCTTATATCCTAAGCAGTGTAGCCACTCAGAAGAGTGTGGATTTGTTTTCGCAAGTCATTAAAAAAGAGGGTATAGAATACACCTTATCCATGAATGCGAAGTATCAATGCATTAATGCCTCTTTAGCCATTGATTGTGCTCAACAGCTCATGAAGCATTATCCAAGGATAACTCAAGAACATATTCATGCAGGTTTAAAGAAAACAGTGTGGTTTGGTCGTTTTCAAAAGATCAGTGAATCCCCACTCATCATCATTGATGGAGCTCATAACATCAATGGGATGGAAGCCTTGGTTCAATCCTTATCCATTCTACCTCAACCCATCCATGTCTTATTTTCAGCCATCATGGGGAAAGATCATGAAGGTATGTTGGAGGTGTTACAACCTCATGTGGCTTCCATCACAGTCACTGAATTTGATTTCTATCGCAAACAAAAAGCCAGTGTGTTGGCCATCAATGAAGCGATTCACATCATTGAAGATCCACATGTTGCCTATCTTGATTTAAGGAATAAACTCACCACAGGTACAGGCATTATTTGTGGCTCACTGTATTTCTTGTCTTACATGCTTAATCATGTGATTGATACAAAGGAGAACACTCATGAACCTCTTTGATTTATTCTTTACCAATATTGTACAAGGCATCGCAGTGGTCAGCATCGGTGTGCTTTTGATGTTTTCCTATTGGATCTCAAAACCGGTTTGGACCACCAAGGTGTTGGTCAGTTTAAGCTTACTGGTGGTGTTATCCGTGATCCTTCAACGTTTTGGTATCATGATTCCATTGTTTGGTTTCCCAAGTTTTCGCATTGATTTCTTGCATCTTCCCCTCATCATGGTTGGAGCGCTCTTTGGTCCTTTCTTTGGGGTTGTGGCGGGGATTGTGGCTGATTTAGTTGGGTTAATCATCACCCCAACGGAATACCCTTTCTTTGGATTCATGCTTAACAAAGTCCTCATGGGCTTTATTCCAGCCATGATGATCATGGGATTCAAGCGATTATCCTTAAAAGATGGCGTGCGTCTTGCCCACATCACCTTACTCAGCATCACAGGCATCTCCCTAATCTATTTATGGTTCTCTACTTCCTTAAATATGGGAGGACAAGTCATTGAACTCACATATCAAACCAAACTGCTTATCATTGCCACCTTGCTTGCGCTTATGGTTTTCCTTCATGGTCGTCTCATGAGAAAAGATGTCAATCAATTGCGGGTGTTTGCACTGTTATCCACCATCATGGTGGAAGGCATTGTCTCTTTACTCTTAACCCCAATTTGGTTAGTGACCATGTATCAAATCCCAGTGTTATTGTCTTTCATTGTCCGGGTCATTAAAGCGCTCTTTCTTATTCCTATCTCAGCCATCATTTTAGAAGCGTTGTTAAAGAATGTCTCTAAGTTACTCAGACTTGAACTGTTCAAATAAGCAGAATTTCCTAGGAAATACTGCTTTTTTTAATGCAAATAGTGCCAAATTCAGTGAAGTCTTCTCCTCATCCTAGAGGTCTTCATGGTACAATAAACCTAACAGGAGACGAGCTATGAAAAAAAATAATATGGTGGCCATGATACTTGCTGGGGGACGTGGTACACGACTTGAAGAATTGACGGGCAAGATTGCTAAACCAGCCGTCCATTATGGTGGAAAGTATCGAATCATTGATTTTCCACTGTCCAATTGTGCCAACTCAGGCATTAAAATCGTGGGTGTTCTCACCCAATATGAATCCGTCTTACTTAATTCGTACGTGGCCCAAGATCATATCTGGGGATTAGACACCAAAGAATCTGGCGTCTATGTTTTACCACCGCGTGAAAAGTCTGACGGATTTGGTTTATATCGGGGAACTGCGGATGCGATTACCCAAAACATTGACTTCATTGACAGCTTTGATCCAGAAACCGTCTTGATTCTTTCAGGAGATCACATCTACAAGATGGATTATGATGCAATGTATCGCTTCCACAAAGACAACCGTGCGGATGTGAGTATTGCCGTGTTGGAAGTGACCCTTAAAGAAGCTAGTCGTTTTGGTATCATGAACACCAATAAAGAAGATCAAATCATTGAGTTTGAAGAAAAAACCAAAACAACCTAAATCCAATCTTGCCTCCATGGGGGTGTACATCTTTAACTGGAAGCTGTTAAGAAAAGCCCTTATGGAAGATTTAACCTTAGAGAAGTCCAATCATGACTTTGGTAAAGACATCATCCCAACCCTCATTAATGATGGTAAACGTTTGTTTGCGTATCGATTCAAAGGGTATTGGAAAGATGTGGGAACCATTGATAGTTTGTGGGAAGCCAACATGGATCTTCTCTCAACTCGAACTGAATTAGATCTAGGTGATCCAAGTTGGAAGATTTACACCCAAGATGTCAACGCCTTCCCTCAAATCATTGGAGAAAGTGCGGATGTGAAGAACTGTTATGTGAATCAAGGATGTGTGGTCTTAGGAACAGCTCATAACAGTGTGCTCTTCACCAATGTGACCATTGAGGAAGGGGCTGTGGTGAAAGATTGTGTCATCATGCCTGATGCGATCATTAAATCTGGAGCTCGTCTTGAGAGGGTCATTGTGGGGCCTCATTCTGAAGTGACCCCAGACTTAAGTCTAGTGGTCAAAGAAAATCAACCAATACAACTCATTGCGAACGGAGGGGAACACCATGGCTAGTGCATTAGGCATCATTTTATTTGAAAATCCAAGTGTGGATGTGGCTGGATTAACGGCTCATCGTCCTATTCCTGCAATTTCCTTTCTAGGTCGTTATCGCTTAGTTGACTTCATGATTTCAAACTTTTCAAACTCTGGCATTTCTCACATTCATGTGCATGTGAAAGAAAAACCACGTCCTGTGTATGAACATTTAGGAACAGGTCGACACTACAACATCAACTCCAAAAAAGGCAAGATTCGTGTGCTTTATGGTGAACAAGAAACCCTCAATAAAGTGTACAACACCGATATCTTCTCCATGATGTCCAACCTTTCTTTCTTAGAAGAAGACAAGAATGAGTATGTGATTGTCTCTTCGTCATACATGGTGTATACCGCTAACTTTGAAGAACTGCTACACACTCATATTGGTAGTAATGCCGATGTCAGTATCGTGTCCCATACCACGGATCAAGCGAAAGAAAAGTTTCTTCATTGTGATACCTTAACCTTGGATAAAGATAAACGGGTGACGGGTTTAGGGTTAAACTTAGGTAAAGGGAAAAATCGTACGATCTCTTTAGACACCTATATTCTTAAAAAATCACTCCTCATTAAACTCATTAAGAAAGCGTATCAGACGTCTTCGTTATACTGGTTCAATGACATCATTCGCGATGAACTGGATACGTTAAATATTAAAACCATTCCATATCGTGGTCATGTGTTCGCGATTAATTCCTTACAAGCGTACCATCAAGCACACATGGAATTCTTAAACCCCGTCTTACTACGCAACTTATTTGATTCCAACTGGCCAATCTTAACGCGAACCAATGACTCTGAACCGACCACTTATTGTGAGAAAGCCATTGTGTCCAATTCCATCATTGCGAATGGATGCAGAATTTCTGGCACCGTCATTAACAGTGTCTTAGGTCGTGGTGTTGTGGTGGAAGAAGGGGCTGTGGTCATTAACTCCATTCTACTTCACCAAACCACCGTTAAAGCAGGCATCCACGTCGAACATGTGGTTTTAGACAAGTATTCCAGTATTAAACATGTGAAAGAATTGAAGGGATCAAAATCTCAACCACTGTATGTAACCAAACGTGATTCAATCTAAGGAGGATTTCATGAAACACATTCTGTTTGTGGCATCTGAAAGTTTACCGTTTGTGAAGACAGGAGGATTAGCTGATGTGGTAGGGTCTTTACCTCAAGCGTTGTCCTCTAACTACCGTGTCAGTGTGTTCTTACCCCTTTATAGTAGTGTGATTCCAAAACTAAAGGATGCTAAAGCGGTAGTGAGCTTTCAGATCAGTACCCCATGCATTCATCAACCTGCCACCATCCTCAAACAAACCCATGATGGGATTGATTACTACTTTCTTCAACACCAAGGTTATTTTGAACGAGATGGGTATTATGGTTATCCTGATGATGGGGAGCGCTTTGCCTTCTTTAACTTAGCTTGTGCAACCTTCATTGAGAAAGTGAATCTTAGTGTAGACATTATTCATTCTCATGATTGGCATGCGGGAATGATGCCTCTTCTCTCTCGTGTGGTGTTCAAACACCATCCAAACCACAAAAACATCAAACATGTCTTTACCATTCATAATCTAGCATATCAAGGTCAATTTCCATTATCGGTGGCTAAAGATTGTTTAGGACTCAGTGATCACATCATCAATGATGGGTCAATTCGCTTTGATGATGGGGTGAACTTTCTTAAATCAGCCATTGTGTATGCCCATAAGATCACCACGGTGTCTCCAAGTTATGCTCAAGAAATCTTAGGAGTGGCTTTTGGGGAGCGCCTTCATGAAGTCTTACGATTAAGACAATACGATCTTTATGGTATTCTTAATGGCATCGACACCACATTCTGGAATCCTAGTGAAGATCCATTCATTCCTTATCATTTTGATAGTGAAACCTTGGATAACAAAATCAAAAACAAACTTGCTTTACAAAAGAAACTGGGTTTAAAGAGCAGTGAAAACACTCTACTATTAGGAGTGGTCTCACGTCTTACCTGGCAAAAAGGCATTCATTTGATTCTTGATCAAATGGCTGACATCATGGGCTTGGATGTGCAATTGGTTGTGTTAGGATCAGGTGAAGCGCATCTTGAACATGGTTTCCGTCACATGGTTGAGAAATACTATGGACGACTTGCCTATGTGGCTGGCTATAATGAACCTTTAGCTCATGAGATTTATGCAGGGTGTGATTTACTCTTAATGCCAAGTTTATTTGAACCGTGTGGGCTCTCACAAATGATTGCGATGCGTTATGGCACGTTACCTTTGGTTCGTGAAGTGGGAGGACTCAAAGACAGTGTACTTCCATACAACAGCAGTGATCAAAGTGGCACTGGCTTTAGCTTTAAAGACTTCTCCATTTCAGATCTTTACCACGTGTTAAGAATGGCGGTGTACTTGTATTATCATTACCCAAGTGAATTTGAACAAGTTCAACGCAATGCGATGAATGAAGACTTCAGCTGGGCACTCTCCAGTGTTCAGTATGCCAAGGTGTATGATTCACTGTAAACATATGTGTTGACAACATTCGATATCTTGGTTATTATACTTCCTATACAAAGCACTGATAAGAAAGAGTAGCGCTGTGGAAACTTCTAGAGAGAGATTCATCTGGTGTAAGAATCTTAAGTGAAAGCAACGTGAATGCCTCTTTGAGCTAACTTGTCGATATGTAGATAAGTTCAGGTACGCCTGTTACAGCGTTAGGATATGATTGTATCCGAGTGAGGACCCTGTGGGTTAAATTAGAGTGGAACCGCGAGACTATCGCCTCTTATGTAGAGGGATAGTCTTTTTATTTTCTAAGGAGGAAAGTATGATTTTACTATTGATTCATCACCAACTTCTTTATCGGGGCAGTGAGCGATGTTGAAGAAGCTATCATCACACCCATTAATAAAGGAGAAAACCTATGTCAAAGAAAACTAAATTAACGTGGCTTGATCGCATTGAAGCGGCAGGCAATCGTTTACCTCATCCTATTACCCTCTTTGTGATCTTAACTGGAATCATTGTGGGTATTTCCGCTCTTTTAGCTCAACTTGGTGTGAGTGTGTCATATGAGACCATCAACACACAAACGCAAGAAGTCGTATTGAACACCGTCATTGCTCGCAGTTTGTTGGATGCGGATGGCATTCGTCATTTATTTACCACCGTCATTTCTAACTTCACTGGATTCTTCGCTTTAGGTACCGTCTTCACCATCATTGTAGCGGTGAGTGTGGCGGAAGGATCTGGTTTAATCAGTGCGTTAATGCGTAAAGTGGTTGCCATCACCCCACAATCGTTAGTCAGTGCTACAGTGGTATTTTTAGGGGTGATGTCCAACATTGCTTCTTCCACAGGCTATGTGGTGCTTGTTCCATTAGGAGCGATTATCTTTAAAAGCTTTAAGAAACATCCGATTGCAGGACTTGCGGCAGCGTTTGCTGGGGTCCCTGGTGGATGGAGTGCAAACCTGCTTATTGGATCCAATGATCCTATGTTTGCGGGAATCACCACCCAAGCGGCACGTTTCATTGATGTGAACTATACGGTCTTGCCTACTGCTAACTGGTATTTCATGGTGGTATCTACTTTCCTGATTACTCTATTAGGAACCATCATTACAGAAAAGATTGTGATTCCAAGACTGGGTGACTATCACTTTGATGATGAAGACAAAGTGGAAGACATTGCCTTGAATGAAAAACGTGGATTACGTTTTGCGCTCATGGGGTTAATTGGAGTGGTTGGATTACTGCTTGCGCTCATTCTTCCTGAAAATGCGATTTTAAATCCAACGGGTAATCTGCTTCAATCCCCATTCATGTCTTCCATCATTGCGGTCATGAGTTTAGTCTTCTTCATTCCAGGTTTACTGTATGGTGTTGGAGCTAAAACCATCACCTCAGATAAAGAATTGGTTGAAGTCATGGTGAAAGGCATCAGTGGCATTGCTTCCTTCTTAGTCTTGGTCTTCTTTGCGGCACAGTTTGTCAGTGCTTTCAATTACTCCAATCTTGGGATTATCTTATCCGTCTCAGGTGCGAACTTCCTTCAAAACATTGGTTTCATTGGATTGCCACTGATCATTGCCTTCATTGTGTTAACGGCCTTCATTAATATCTTCATTGCGGTGGATTCAGCGAAGTGGATCATCATGGCACCGATCTTTGTGCCTATGTTCATGCGTTTAGGCTTATCTCCAGAACTGGCTCAAGTGGTGTATCGTATTGGAGATTCCTCCACCAACATCATTTCACCACTCATGCCATTCTTCCCATTGGCAGTGGCCTTCACTCAAAAATACGATAAGAAGTTTGGGGTAGGATCCCTCATTACGACCATGGTTCCATATTCCATTGCCTTCCTGATTGGTTGGACACTTCTGTTTATTGTTTGGTTCTTACTTGGACTACCACTAGGACCAGGGGCAGGACTTCTGTACTAGAAAGGAGAGTTTATGCACTCAAAAGCAGTAAAAATCCAACACATGATGAAAGAAAAGGGGATACAGGCTTTGCTTGCCCAATCCCCTGAGAATTTCGCTTATGTGAGTGGGTTCTCTTCTCATCAACATACTGTCTCACGTCATCCTCAATTTGCGGCAGCAGTGCTTATTGAAGGGGTTAAGCCGACACTCATTGGAATGGACTTTGAAACACCCTCCTTTGATCATAACGACTTTGATGTGCTCAGTTTCACCACATGGGTAGGAAACAGAACCCAAGATCAACTCAAAGACACAACCTTCACTCAGTCAATGATCACCTTACTTGATCACGTGGATACCCTCATTCAAACCCATCATCTACAAGAAGCCACCGTTGGTGTGGAACTTGACTTCTTACCTGTCTCTTTCTTTGAAACCATGAAAGCACGGTGGCCACAAGTTCATTTCGTGAATGTGTCCCCTCTTTTTCTTCAAGCACGCATCATTAAAGAAGAGGATGAAATCGCATGGTTTAAAACCTTAATCCGCATCAGTGATGAAGCCTTAAATCATGTGGCGAACAATCTTAAAGAAGGTATGAGTGAACACCAACTGTATACCTTATACACTCAGCATGTGTCTTCATCAGGTGTGGCCTATCCATCCACTTGGTCTTCATTTGGATCTGGAGAAAATGCAGGCAAGCTTGGGTATTCTTCAGATAAAATCATCACATCCAAGGATGTGGTGAAGTTTGATGGTGGTGTTCATGGGGGAACTCAGTTTTACACCACTGATTTTTCACGAAGCTGGTTGATGTCGGAGGTGGATCCTTGGTTAGTGAAGGTGAAGCAAAACTTACTCGAAGCCCATGAAAAAATGCTTTCAGCCTTAAAACCTGGATTATCATTTAAAGACTTATTCAACATTGGGTATCAACATACCCTAAAGGAGTTTCCATTCTATGTTCGTGGTCATTTAGGTCACAGCATCTCCATGGGTCCACAAACAGCTGAAGCCCCATTCATTGCTTCCAATCAAGAAGGAGTCCTTGAAGCAGGCATGATCTTAAGTGTGGAAAATCCCATGTACATCACAGGATACAATGGATTCAACATTGAAGACATGGTACTGATTACAAAGGATGGGTATGAGTTATTGACACCGCTCACTCCACATGTATTAGAGAGTGAAGCTCATTATTTCACGCAATCCTCAAATTCTTAAACAAGAGCCGATATAGGCTCTTTTTAAGCGCTTTCATTCAAGAGAATAAGCGACAATGTGAAAACATTCACACCACTTTCATTGTATGAAAAGGGCTAAAATGGTATAATTGACACGCTTAGGAGGAAAACACTATGTCAAAATTGACACTCAGAGATTTGGATGTGTCGAATAAGAAAGTGATTGTGCGTGTAGACTTTAACGTACCAATCAAGAACGGCGTCATTACGGATGATAACCGTATTGTGCAAGCCTTACCAACGATTAATTATTTGCTGGAAAAGAAGGCAAAATTAATCATCATGTCTCATTTAGGAAAAGTGGATCATAAAGATCCTGAGAAAACCGCGTCTGATAAAGCCAAAAACAACATGGCTCCGGTTGCGACTCGTTTAGGCGAACTTGTGGATGCTCCTGTCACGTTTGTGAGTGAAACACGTGGTCCTGCTTTAGAAGCGGCTGTGAATGCCCTTCAAGGTGGTGACATCGTTGTGGTTCAAAACACCCGTTATGAAAAAGGGGAATCTAAGAATGATCCAGAACTTGCGGCGTATTGGGCTAGTTTAGGTGAAGTGTTTGTGTTTGATGCGTTTGGTTCTTCTCACCGTGCTCATGCGACCACGCATGGCATTGCAGAGATTCTGCCAAGTGGATTAGGCTTCCTCGTAGAAAAAGAAGTGGTAGCGTTAGAAAAGGCCATTCTTAATCCTGCAAAACCATTTGTAGCGATTGTAGGAGGAGCCAAAGTTTCCGATAAGATTGCGGTCATTGAAAACTTACTAAATATTGCGGATAAAGTGCTAATTGGGGGCGGTATGGCATATACCTTCCTTAAAGCCTTAGGTTTCAATATTGGTTCATCGTTACTTGAAGCGGACAAAGTTGAATTAGCAAAAGAATTCTTAGACAAATCCAATGGTAAGCTTGTGCTTCCTGTGGATCATATTGTGGCTGATGCATTCAGTGTGGATGCAAACACGAAAGTGGTTGGCAACGAAGGCATTGAAGAGGGTTGGATGGGTCTTGATATTGGTCCTGAAACCGTTAAATTATTCAGTTCAGTGCTTGATGGGGCCAAGACAGTGGTTTGGAATGGTCCAATGGGGGTCTTTGAATTGGCTCCATTTGCGAATGGAACGTTAGAAGTATGTAAAGCAATTGCGGCTCAAAAGGGAGCGATGACTGTCATTGGTGGCGGTGATAGTGCAGCTGCTGCCATTCAATTAGGATTTAAAGATGAATTCTCTCATATCTCTACCGGTGGTGGAGCAAGCTTAGAATTCATGGAAGGCAAAGTCCTACCGGGCATTGCGGTCATTAAGGAAAGAGCATGAGAAAGAAAATTGTCGTTGGAAACTGGAAGATGAATAAAACCGTTTCACAAACCGTTGAATTTCTGAATGGTGTGAGCGAGCATCTTCATGATGAAGTAACCTTTGGGGTAGGGGCTCCATTCACTGCATTAGCAGAAGGAGTTAAGCATGCCAAGGGACTGTTTGTGGCAGCACAAAACGTTCATTTTGAACCAAGTGGAGCCTTTACAGGTGAAGTCAGCATTGAAATGCTTCAAGAACTTGGTGTGAAGTGGGTGATAGTTGGACACAGTGAGCGTCGTACCTATTTCAATGAAACGGATGAAACCGTAAACAAGAAAGTCAAAGCACTGCTTAATGCCAACATGACACCGATTGTGTGTGTTGGGGAAACATTAACTGAGTTTGAAGCAGGACAAACAGAAACAGTAGTGAGAACCTCGGTTTCTGAAAGCTTAAAGGATTTAACATCAGAACAAGTTGCATCACTCGTGATTGCCTATGAACCAGTATGGGCGATTGGAACAGGAAGAAATGCAACACAAGAGATTGCTCAAAACACCTGTGCTATCGTACGTGATGAAGTGAAGGTTCGTTTTGGACAAGCGGCAGCCAATGCGGTTCGTATCCAATACGGTGGATCAGTTAAACCTGACAACATCAAAGCTTACCTCAGTGAGCCAGATATTGATGGAGCCCTCATTGGGGGAGCATCCTTAAAAGTAGACTCATTCTTAGACATTGTAAACGCGGTTAAAGCGTAAGAAAAAGGAGAATTACACATGCCAGTTATTGTTGATATTTATGCACGTGAAGTCATGGACTCCCGTGGTAATCCTACGATTGAAGTTGAAGTAACAACAGAATCCGGTGCGTTTGGTCGTGCCATTGTTCCATCAGGAGCCTCCACTGGAGAGCGTGAAGCTTTAGAACTTCGTGATGGAGACAAATCTCGTTTCTTAGGAAAAGGGGTTTTAAAAGCAGTTGAGAATGTGAACACTGAACTCTTTGAAGCATTAGTTGGCTTTGATGTGAGAGATCAAAACCTCATTGACAAAACCATGATTGAACTTGATGGCACTAAAGACAAATCCCGTCTTGGAGCTAATGCGATCTTAGGTGTTTCCATGGCCGTGGCTCGTGCTGCAGCTGATTTCTATGGTATGCCTTTATACAAATACTTAGGTGGATTCAATGCGAAAGCATTACCAGTTCCTATGATGAACGTCATCAATGGTGGAGCTCATGCGGATTCATCTGTTGACTTCCAAGAATTCATGATTATGCCAGTGGGAGCTTCTTCCATTAAAGAAGCGATTCGTATGGGTGCTGAAGTGTTCCATGCGTTAAAATCAGTTCTTAAGAAACAAGGCCATGTGACTGCGGTTGGAGATGAAGGTGGATTTGCACCTAACTTATCTTCCAATGAAGAGCCATTAGCAGTGATCATGCAAGCCATTAAAGCGGCTGGATATGTTCCTGGAAAAGACATTGCCTTAGCGATGGACGTTGCCGCAAGTGAATTCTATGATGTGGAAAAGAAAGTGTATATCTTCAAGAAATCCGGTGGAGCAGTTAAGACCACTGATGAAATGATTGAAATGTATGCGGATTTAGTCGAACGTTATCCAATCGTATCCATCGAAGATGGACTTGGTGAAAGAGACTGGGCTGGTTGGGAAAAATTGACAGCTCGTTTAGGATCTAAGATTCAAATCGTTGGGGATGACCTCTTTGTAACCAATCCTTCCATTCTTAAAGAAGGTATCGAAAGAAACATCGGTAACTCCATTCTTATTAAAGTTAACCAAATTGGTACATTAACTGAAACCTTTGATGCGATGGAAATGGCGCGTAAAGCGGGTTACACTTCAGTCGTATCCCACCGTTCTGGTGAATCAGAAGACACAACCATTGCGGACATTGCGGTTGCTTTCAATGCAGGTCAAATCAAGACTGGTTCTATGAGCCGTACTGATCGTTTAGCGAAATACAATCAACTTCTTCGCATTGAAGATGAACTTGAAGAAGTGGGAATCTTCCCAGGACTTGCAACGTTCACCAACATTAAGAAGTAAACCGAATCCATTTTACCAAGGCAAGCATCCAGTGATGCTTGCTTTTATTGTTGTGTAAACAATGAATTCTGATAAGAGTATGGTATCTCATATCGCCATAGTTTATTGTATGTTTAATCCAACTGGTTTGTTTAATGAATCAAAAGAGAGTGATTGAGTACACGAAAGGACATGAAGAGAATGAGAAAAATCATGGATAACATATTACCAACACCCATCACCAATCATTATCAAGGACATTCCTTAACAAAGTGGGTCTTTGTCTTGATTACGATTGTTACCATTATTCGTAGCATCATTCATATCGTTGCTTTAGATGGTGGAGCCCAATCCATTGCGACTATCCCGCTTCAACTCTATTCCTCTGCAGCCTCTGATACGATCATCATGCTGTTTGCGTTATGGGGATTATCGCAACTGCTAATAGGATTGGTGTTTATGATCGTACTATTAAGATATCAATCTCTTATTCCTGCGATGTATGTGTTACTGATTATTGAATACACAATGAGAATTATCATTGGTGTCATGAAACCGATTGAGACTGTGGGAACTGCTCCAGGAGGAGTAGCTAACTATGTGATTGTTCCAGTCGCACTACTGATGTTTATCATGTCACTTCGTCAAAGTGACTCCCTAAAAGTGAGTAAAAAACAAGAATTATCCAACATAATCTCTTTAGAAGTAAAAATATATTTGACATATAGTAAAAAAATAATATACTATATGTCTAACAAATCAAACAAAGGAGATTATATTATGTCTTACCAAGAAAAACGTACTTTGTTTACCATCATCTCAGGATTGTTTATCCTTGTATCCTATGGACTCTATACTTATGGAAGAATTCAATCAGGACTCAATGCTTTTGAAGATTTAAAGTTTTGGACTAATTCCATGCTCATGTTCATTGGATTGGGCATTGTGATTACGATTATTGGTCAGATTGTGTTTCATATCCTTATCGCCATCTCAATTGCGATCAAAGAGAAAATGAAAGATCAAAGCACCAGTGAAGCACACATTGAGAAAACGATTCAAAGTGAAATGGTGAGTGATGAGATGGATAAACTCATTGAAATGAAGTCCATGCAAATCAGTTTCTTCTTTGCGGGAATGGGATTTGTGGCGGGTCTTATTCTTATGGCTTTTGATTATTCTGTGGTGATTATGTTGAATTTGTTGTTTGTGTCATTCAGTCTAGGATCCATTCTTGAAGGTATTGCTCAGTTTGTTTACTATCGCAAAGGACTACGATAACGTGAAAGGCATCAAGATTACCAACAATATTCGCAAACTTCGTTTCTTTCATAACGAAATGACCCAACAACAACTTGCTGAGAAAGTAGGAGCTTCACGCCAAACCATTGTGGCTGTGGAGGCAGAAAAATATACTCCATCACTGGAACTGGCATTTAAGATAGCCCAAGTGTTCAATGTGGAGATTGGTGAAGTGTTCATGTGTGAAATCCAAGATAGTAAGAAATAACATCAAGACAAGACACAAGAAAGGCATGTCAGCGACATGCCTTTTATGATATCTTCAATGCGAATCATTAACCTGATGTGACTTTGTTTGATCCTTATGCGTACTTACGATTCTGATTTGATTTAATCACTAAAAATAAAAATACTTGCGTAGGCATTCTAGGCCATACATGAACAAAAATGAATTAGTCAAAAAATGCAAACATCAAATAGAATCATTCATAATTCCAAGTTGATCTTGATGAAATGCATGTCCAATCAAAGTGACTCATTGATTTATGATAAAATTCATTTTCTTTGTTGGCATTATTAAAAAAATGTCAGTGATTTGATAAGTTATGGTGTATTCTTATATCATGATGATTATTTAAGTTGATCACCTATTAGCCAAGAAAGACCACACTCATTAAGGAGAAGATCAATGTACACTAAAGAAGAAATAAGAAAGCCAATACTGGTAGGATTAGTTGCGATAGTTGGAATCATAGTATTTCATCTTTTAGACAACTTTACATCTGTATTGGATTTTCTATCCAATATTCTCACTGTCTTTTCGCCCATCATTGGAGGATTTGTGTTAGCTTATCTTCTCAACATTCCTATGAAAGCCATTGAAGATAACCTTTTTAAGAAACTCAAAATAAAATCAGGACTAAAGCGTTCACTGTCTCTTGTGTTGACAATAGTCTTAGTGTTTGGGTTCATTGTTTTATCTATTTCTTTTGTGTTGCCTCAATTGATCGCAAGTTTGCAACAATTGCAGTTTCAAGCCACAGCTGAATACTTTGCTCAACTTGAATCACTTGTGGAAGATTTGTTTATTCAACTCAATTTAAGCGATGAGATTGTCAATCAAATCTTAACCATTTGGACTTCCATTGTGAGTGGTGCGACTGACTTTATGTTAAGTCTTGCGGATCAAGCTTTAAATGGGGTTTCGAGTTTGTTGTCGGTCATATTCAATACCATTATCAGTGTCGTGTTAGGACTGTATATATTACTGAGTAAAGAAAGACTTGCAACCACATTCAAAAAAGTATTTTACGCTTTTACATCAACATCATGGTGTGATCGCTCAACAAAGTATATAAAAATTGTGAATAATTCCTTTGAAAACTTTATTCGAGGACAAGTGGTAGAAGCCATTATTCTTGGTATAGTGTGTTACATTGCAATGTTAATATTTGGGTTTGAGTATCCTCTAGTCATAAGTTTTCTTGTGGGAATCACTAATATTATTCCTTTGTTTGGCCCATACATTGGAGCAGTACCATCTTTCTTGTTGTTGTTCATTGTTAATCCCATCAGTGCATTGTGGTTTATTGTTTTTCTCATTGTCTTACAACAAGTTGAAAGTAATCTAATCTACCCTAAAGTAGTTGGATCAAACATGGGAATCTCAGGATTTTGGATCATTGTTGCAGTTGTGATAGGAAACAGTTTGTTTGGGATAGTGGGTATTTTGCTAGGGATTCCCTTGCTGTCTTCGGTGTATGTTATTGTGAAGGAAGTTGCTGAAAAAAGGTTAAATGAAAAAAACATCACCATTGAATAATGCATTGAGAGTCATTCAGCTTATTGATATTCAAAACAGCACATTTCTTTGAGATAATTAATCAATAAAAAAACATAATAGCTAGTTACAGTTAACTAAGCCTTACGTTTTTTTTATAATGCCCATTTGCGGTCTCCCACAAAAGAAACCGTGATCCATTTATCACTCTTAATGGACTTAAGAGCATGATCAATGCGCTCACGAATCATGTCTTGATCTTTAATGCTTTGTACAGGACTGGTCTCATCCACCACAAAATCTATTTCAATCCAAATCATTTGTCTTCCACTGGAAACACGTAAGAAGGATTCGTTAAAGATGTATTCTTTCTCAAGTCTTTTAATGAGTGACTTAATGGTAGAAGAAACATCGCCTTCCTCATGGACCCCAATAATTTCCTTAATGGCCTCAATGATTTGAACTAAAGGCATTTTAATGAAAGCCAATCCCATAAGAATCACCACAAATGGATCAACCAAGGGGATATAACTGACCCATACATTGAAGTGATCCATTAAAGAAATAAGCACAAAAGTTAAAAGCACACCAAAACTGACAATCGTATCGAACATCCAATGAGTGGTTTCGGCTTTAAGAATACCTGATCTAACCTTTTTGGATTGGTGATGAATGTACAAAGTGATGATTAGACAGCCTAAAGCAGAAAGTGTGGAATAACTTAAAGCAATTGAAGTATCCACCATTCGTCCACCTGAAGCTAAAGTCAATATGGCACCACCCACAGAGAAAAGTAGTACCATTAAGAGAATGCTATTTTGAACAAGAATGACCAAAGGTTCAACGGCGGTCTTTCCAAAAGGATAACGTTTCCAATCATGTTTGGACATGAAACGATAAGAAACAAGGGCAAAGAGTGAAAGCATAACACTCATGATGGAGTAAAGACCATCAAAAGCAATGACATACGATTGGGTAATGATACCCACCACTATACCCACAAGCGCAAACATTAAAGCAAATAAAACGGATTGAGTTAAAAGTTGTTTTTCGGTTTTCATAATAGACGTATGATGAGTTGACTCATCGTATTCCTTTCTTTGATCATATGATCAAGGCTTGAGTAAGAAGGTGCTTTAGCACCTGTTTGGAGTCTTTGTTTAAGGTGTATTCATGTTTGAACACAGTATCTTGCTCAGCACTGTGTTCAATAAGTCCAACCACAAGATTGGCTAAAACATCAGGGGGATATTCTTTTTTACATTGAGACACGTTTTGATAAGCAGCTAAGCGATTACTTAACCATTCAAAATAGGGGATATACAATTTGTCCCAATGAGAGGTGGAGTTGTAGTAAGCTGTTCCTGAGTAGACAAACCCAATAAGAGCTTGGTGCTTTTGGGTATGATCATAAGTTAAATCAACCAAATCACTGACAAAATCAGTTAAAGACATGTCATCTGTAGATTTGAATGAGGTTAATGAAGCCATGAAATCATCCATGATGGATTGAGCAATTCCTAATACCAGTTGAGCTTTTGACTCAAAATACAAGTAAAAGGTTCCTTGCGCAACATTGGCTTTCTTTACAATTTGTGAAACAGAGGTTTTCTCAAACCCAATTTCACGCATTATATCCACAGCGGCCCAAATCAAAGCATCCTTCTTATTCATACAACACCTCCATATGACTGACTGTCAGTCATTTTATCATAAAATCATGGTTAAGGCAACTTTAAGCCTTTATTCATCATTTCTATTAAGATGAAGTGATTCAAGTGATACAATGAATTTAGAAAAAAGAATTGGAGAATCATATGAAAGCAATCATTACAGGTATGAATGGAACTGTGGCTCCTTATGTATACGATGAGTTAAGACATCAAGACATTGATGTCATCATCTGGGATAGAACTCAAACTGATATACACTTAAAAGCAGCGGTTCATGCATATATATCTGAGCATCAACCTGATCTATTCTTTCATATCGCTACAGGACCGATTGAATGGGTAGAAGCCATTGCGAAATCAACTCAAGCCTTAGGCATTAAACTGCTCTTTACCAGCACGGTTTCAGTGTTCTCTGAAAAGGGAAGTGGTCCATATACGAGAGAGAGTGTTCCAGATTCAGAAGAAGAGTATGGGAAGTATAAGATTGAATGTGAGAAGATCATCCAAAAGTATCATCATAATGCGATCATTTTACGATTAGGTTGGCAGATTGGTCCTCATGCTCGTCCAAACAACATGTTTCACTATCTAACCCAACAACACCAAGACAAAGGATATATTGAAGCCAGTTCAAAATGGTATCCATCTTGCAGTTTTCTTGAGGTTAGTGCACACGCCATCGTTGATTGTGCGCTTAATTTTATGCCAGGGATTTACCTAGTCAACTCCAATCAGCGATACTCCTTCTTTGAGATTGTGACCAAGTTAAACCAGCGTTATCAGATGAATTGGACCATCAAAGAAACAACCAGTTTTAAACGCGATGATCGTATGATGGATTCACGTGTTAGAGTGGAAGAACTGTTTTAAACCATTCAAACACTTACCTTTCTAAGTAGGAGAAGACACATTGACAACCATTTGATTTTCATTCACCATAGTGATACAATGTTAGGGCAATTAAAGGAGAACGTTATGCTCATTCTCGACGTCATATTAATGCTAGTTTCAGGATTACTCATTATCCTGGCCTTACTTCAAAGTGGAAAATCAGAAGGAATCTCCAGTGCCTTTACGGGTAGTGGTGGATTGAATTTATTTGCGAACGCAAAAGAAAGAGGACCTGAAAAAGTGATCGCAAACATCACACTTGTCCTTGGACTTGTTTTCTTTGCGCTAGTCATTTTAATTCGTGTGATTTAAGGCCTAAGGCCTTTTTTCTTTAAGGAGACTCATGATCGACTTTCAAACTATCTTAGACAACATCACTCATCCTAATGCTGCGAAGAAAACCATTCTTGAATGGGCGCAGGATTTTAATGTGTCTGAAAAAGAAATGAACACATTTATTCAAGAGCGTGTTAAAGCAGGAGAGCTGGTCATCAGTAAAAAAGGGAAAGTCATGGATCCGCACGAATTTGGTTTATTTAAAGGACCTATTTTCATTAATTCCAAAGGTCATGGTTATGTGAATGTGGAAGGATTGGATGAGGATATCTTTATCTCTGCTAGCTACATCAAAAATGCCATGCATAAAGACATTGTTCAGGTTCAAGTGGCTCAAGATCATGGGGAGAAGTTTGCCCAAGTGGTTCAAATCATTGAGCGTGCTACCACCACCATGGTTGGAACCATCACACTCACTAAACGTGGATGGGAGTTTTTTCCAGTTGATGTGAAACTACAACGTCGTTATCCAATCAGCGTGTCCAAGCAAATCAAAGTCAAATCCTTAGACATGGTCATCGCAAAGATTACCTCCTACAAACCATTGAAGTTTGCGTTAAGTGACGTTTTAGGATCCTCTAAAACCATTGGCATGGACATCATGGCACTTTTAATCGAACATAAGGTTCCGATTGATTTCTCATCTGCAACCTTAGAAGAAATGAAATCCATCAATGAAACCATTGTTTTAGAACCAGGTCGAGTTGATTATCGTGATGAGTATGTGGTCACGATTGATGGGGAAGATGCGAAAGATTTGGATGATGCGATAAGCTTGAAAGAAGAAGGCAACAACATCCGTCTTTTTGTCCACATCGCTGATGTCTCCTATTATGTTCAAGAAAACTCAGCTGTAGATAAAGACGCCTTTTAAACGAGGTACATCGGTGTATGCAGCGAATACAGTGACCCCGATGCTTCCTGAAGTGTTATCCAATGGGGTTTGCTCACTTCATCCAAAGGTTGATCGTTATACTTTAACGGCTTCCATGTTGATTACCCCTAAAGGCACCATAGAAGACATTCAACTTCATCCATCACTCATTCATTCTAAACGTCGTTTATCGTATACGTATGTGAATGCATGTCTTGATGATGAAACCTTGCTTGAGGAAGAAGATGAATTGTATGTTCATTTCTTATCCTTAGCTTTACGATGCTCTGATGCCCTTAATCAGCGTAAACAACGCCAAGGACAATTGGATTTCAATACCATTGAATCACAATTCATCATGAAAGAAGGTCAAGTTATTGATGTGGTGGCACGAAGCAGTGGTCGCTCACAACGTTTGATTGAAGATTTCATGGTGGCAGCCAATGAAGCGGTTGCGTATACCTTAAAGACCATGCAACTGCCTGCGGTGTATCGTGTTCATGAGGATCCAGATCCTGAGAAGATTGCTTCCATTGCGAAGTTATGTGCGCTTCATGGGGTGACATTAAAAATTCAACCGACAGGAATTCATCAAACGGCCATTCAAAAGGCACTCAAAGCGTTTGAAGACAGTCCGATGTTTCCTGCCATCTCCACTCTCATGTTACGAAGTATGAAAAAAGCCGTTTACAGCGATGAACCTTTAGGACACTTTGGGTTAGCACTTAAGGATTACACTCATTTCACATCTCCGATTCGACGCTATCCTGATTTAGTGGTGCATCGTATGTTACGAAAGTATGTCTTTAATGCATCATTGAAGGAAAAAGAATATCAAGCTGATCTCAAACATATGCCAGTCGTGGCTTCACAAGCCTCACTCACTGAGCGAAGAGCGGTGGAAGCTGAACGTGCAGTCGAAGACATGAAGAAAGCAGAATTCATGATGAATCATGTTCATGATACGTATGAAGGCATCATCAGTGGAATCACTTCTTTTGGATTCTTTGTGATGCTTCCTAACAGCATTGAAGGATTAGTACACATGAGTACCATGCATGATGATTACTACATCTTTGATCAAATGAATATGCGTTTGATTGGTGAGCGTAAGCGCAAAGTCTTTTCATTGGGAGACAGTGTTAAGATCAGTGTCACAGGAGCCAATAAAGACACACGCACCGTGGATTTCAAATATTTAAAACATGGAACACAAACCTATGAATAAAATCATTGCCAACAACAAACGTGCCTATCATGACTACTTCATTGAAGAAAAACTTGAAGCAGGCATTGAACTGACAGGTACCGAAATTAAATCAGTGCGCTTAGGAAAAGTGCAGTTTAAAGATGCATTCATTCAAATCAAAGAAGGACAAGCTGTTCTTAAAAACATGCATATTGCACCTTATGAGTTTGGCAATCGCTTTAATCATGAAGAAGAAAGAGATCGTCGTCTTTTACTACATAAATCATGAAATTCGTAAATGGGAGAAGAAGGTAAAACTCAAAGGCTATACCATCGTTCCTTTACAAGTGTATTTGAATCAAGGGTTAGCCAAAGTAGAGATTGGATTAGCGGTTGGGAAAGCTTATCATGATAAACGTCAAGTGGAAAAAGAGCGAGATGATAAACGCATGATGGCTAAAGCCATGAAAATGAAGGCACGATAAAGGAATTAAAAAACACAGTGTGAATCAAATGAGTGAGTCACACTGTGTTTTTATTTTGAGAAATGAAGGAATAACTGTTTCGTCCTGATTGTTTGACGTGATACATGGCTTCATCACTCTTAGCGAACAATTCATCGACAGTAGTGCCATCTTGTGGGTATTGACTGACACCGATACTGACGCCAATCTGACAATGATGACCATGAATCACCACCGGTTCATTGAGTCGTTCCACCAGTCGATTAGCGATGTTTTCAAGTTGATCTTGTTCAACATCTTTAAGCAGTAATACAAACTCATCACCCCCCACACGTGAGGCAATGTCCGTGGATTTGATGAGTCCTGTGATTTTACTTGAAAGAATCTTTAACAACTCATCTCCGGTTTTATGACCAAATTCATCATTCACTTCTTTAAAGTAATCCAAATCAATGAACATGAAGGCGAAAGTTGATTGATATTTTTCAGCTAACTTAAGATGTTCTTCCGCAATGGTTAAGAAATGACGACGATTGGATAAACCGGTTAAAAAATCAAGATTAGCAATGATGTCAAGTTCTTTGTTTTTCTCTTCAAGTAAAGTCATGTATTGTTCAATTTGGCCAAAGACATCAAAGAAACCGTATTTTTCAGAGCTTAACAAGCTATAGATAACACCACATCCAATAATCACATAACTCGCAAGAAACAGATTATGAGCCAACCACCAAACTGAAGTCCAAGGTTTAGAAATCAAGAAGAGGATGACCGTTTCCATAATCAGAACTAACCCCACCACAAATGAAAGAATGGTTAAGTTGGATTTGGCTTTATAGGAATAATAATACTTAAGTGTATTCACTCCAATGATTAATAGGGTTGCGATTTTAATGAGTGTCGCAAAAGTAGTGTCACTTAGATCACTGTTTTTAAAGTTGGGAATAAGTGAAGGAGTTGAAAACCATAGATAAGTAAGGAGGGGTAACACTATCGCAAAAGCCAATAATGTATAACCATTCAAGTACTTCTTTAATGATGTCTTTTATTTAACAAAGAATCAGGTATGAAAATCATGAAGGCTAGCCATAGACGACTAACATCTCCTGCCATCACAAAAGCACTGATTGCCTTTATCGGATGAGGAAATTCAATGAGGGTAAACGAAGTCAGTTCAGGTGTTAATAATGCATGAAATGAATAGAACACACCAACACCAATGAAACCCAATGCGATAAAGAAAATCTTATCCACCTTGTCTCTTTTGAACTCTAGAAAAGCAGCGATTCCAAGAAGGAATGCAATCAAAGAACTACCAAGGACATAAAACAAATGGAAATCGATATGATGACTGTGTTGTTGATTAAAGTTGAGCAAATAAACATACATCAGTAAAGGTAGTACGATGACTGTTAATGCAATGGTATTAATCTGCTTCTATGTTTCATAAGAATCCTCGTTTCATAGTATACTCATCCTACTCTAAGCCAAAAGTGAAACAATGATGTGGTTAGATTATATCACACAAATTCATGAGTGAAATAAAACTAAGTCAAACCAACAATAAAGCACGAGGGAATCACTCATCCATGATTTCCTCGTGCTGTTTAAACCATAAATTGTAATGGGGGGTGGAAGAACTACTTCCAACCGCCTCCGCCACCTCCACCGAAGCCACCGCCTGAGAATCCTCCGCCACCAAATCCACCCCCACCTTTACCTTTGGAAGGAGGTGGAACCATCATGGTTTGATTCATGGTGGTTAAGGTGCGATTCAGTGATCGCATCATGACATAGGAGTTGGTGTAAGATGGTCCGATGTACCATGATGGAGCATCAATCGCAATGGATTCAAATTGCTTCGACCAGACATCAGACACATTGAGTACATAGGCAAAGGGTAAGATATGGTAGAAGTAAGCAGGGTTTTCTCTGACGAGCATTTCAAGACGTGCTTTCTCAGCGACCTCAATGAAATGTCTGAATCCTAGAATTTCACCTAACCAAGCACTGCCTTGAGGAGAGCGTTTATCCATTTTTGCATTTAACCATAAACAGAAAATAAAGATGATGCTGTTCATGAGGGTGACAAACAAGGCTCCTTCATGCATGGTAATGGCAATAAAGACAATGAAGGAATATAGAATCGAAAAACCTGTGAATAGAAGAGAAGTGAAGAGTTTACGGCTTGTTTTAAAGCTTGGTGTTCTTCGTGCAACTGCGACGTTGATGCCATGCAGTATAATGCCAATCACTAGAAACATACCACCAAAGATAAAAGCTTCAAATGAGAGGGTAGTTTGATACACACTGATCAGTAAGTTAAGTGCGATAGGAATAGAACACAACAAGACAAACAATCCTTGGTAGAAGACAGATTCTTTAGAATAGATTCTCATCTTAGGATGATGTTTGAAGTAAGCTGTAATGTTGCTTTGTGCTGCGGTGATGGAGTTGTAGAAATTGTGTTTAAGTTCTGTTGTGGTGACTGTATCACGATTTCTAAACAAATCATTAAACAGCATTAACTCAGCTTTGATTCCTTGATCTAGTTCTCTTAATTTAGTGAAACGGACAGTCTTTTTATCGACTTCTTCAATAGTCATGTACCCTTGGCTTGCCCAATAGATGATGAGAGATAACACATCCTTGGTATCCACAAAACCATCAAACACATAACCTACCATGGCGGAGGATAATCCTTGTGGTGGATTCCATCCGACCACTTCAGTGACTGGATCATCTTTTCCGTGTTTTTGGAAAACGATGACCATAAAGATGAGGATAATGACACTTAAAAGTAAGGAAATATAAGTATAATCAATGCGTGGTGGAAAATCAAAGAAACCACGTGGTAAATCCATATCAATGGTAAATGCTTCGTAAGGATTAAGGTATTGATTGAATGTTCCACTGATGGAATTGGAAGTGATGGTCAGTTGAGGTATCACTGAAGTACTGTTGGAGGACATTCCAGCGTAAAAGCGAGGCGTTAATCCAATGATGCTTTTCTCAAACTCCACATTGAAAGTGACTTTCTCTGTTGGGACTTCCCACTCACTTCCAATGAAATTAAGATAAAAAACGTTGTCGACCATCCAAACGTAAATCTCGAGTATTCATTGTATAGGAGTAAACATAGGTTTGAGGGCCATTCACATAAATGCCTTCTTCACCAAGCTTTAAAGTAACTCCTTGACGATAACGTTCGATGAGTCCGGGAGTATTAAGAATTTGAATGTTGGTAAGAGGGAAAAGGTATTCTCTCACCTCAGTGTTACCACCAAGTTCCCATCGCATTTGATAGGCTTGAGGGATGTTCACAAAGAGCCCGTAGTAAGGAGATGAAAAGGTCACATTCAGGGTATGTTTAAAATCATACTGACCATTTTCTTTAACGAGGATGTCGATGTGATGGTTATTAACGATGATGTCTTGATTGGCATGAAGGGGAGATATCCACAGAAACAACCAAATCAAAGACATTAAGACGATTTTCTTCTTCATTTTGACTAGTTGACCTTCTTTTTCTGAGTCCAAGTGATGATTAAATCAAAGAGCACACTAATGATTGAACCGATTAAAATAATGTAGATGTACATGAGAGATCCAGTTAATGAGGCAAAAGCATTGGATCGTTGTGAGAAGTAAAATAAGTAAAGGCCACACGCATTCAGGAAAGTCACTAAGAAAAGAGCTAATCCTAAACGACGTTGGGTTTTAATGAGTCCAAAGATGACTAAGGAAGCGTATAGCGCGAATGGAACAAGTTCCAATATGGTGGTTAGTTCACGCTCATAGCCAAGTAAGACGAAGTTTCCCACAAGAAACACAACTAAAGAAATAATCAATGCCCCCAAAGCGACCCACAGCGCATTCTTTCTATTAAATAGTTGGCTCATATAGCTCCTATTGAACAAAGAAAGGGCGTCCCCTTTCTTAGAATTGCACCTTCACGTTTTGACGTTGACTTGGATCTTCAACCTCAAAGAGTGGTTTACGTGTAAATTTGAATATTCCCGCGATAATATTGTTTGGGAATGTTTCGATGGTGGTGTTGTATTGACGAGTGGTACCATTATAAAACTTACGAGATTGCGCAATGTCATCTTCGATGAGTTTTAACTGGCTTTGAAGATCAAGGAACTGTTGGTTTGCTTTTAAATCTGGATAAGCTTCAGATAAAGCAAATAGACGGGAGAGTACTCCACTGAATTCACCTTCAGCTTTCATCTTATCTTCAGGGGAAGAAGCATTCACAGCCATGTTACGGGCTTGAATGACTTTTTCTAATGTTTCTTGTTCATGTTTGGTATAGCCTTTGACGGTTTCAACTAAATTTGGGATTAAATCATAGCGCTTCATCATGAAGACATCCATGGTTGAGAATGCTTCTTCTACACGGTTTCGTAGTGATACAAAACTGTTGTATGAATTAGCAAAGAAAAGTCCAATGACAATGATGACACCTAAACCAATTAGGAATTCCATAGATAATACCTCTCTTTTTATGTATTATATCACTGTTTTTATGCAAGTATGTTAAAGAGGAGTGAAAGTTGCATCATTTGTGATATAATGTGCATGCAAACGGGGATGTCATGGTTTCGACAGGTCGTTGTTTGATTCAAAGGGCAGTGGTGTGGCTACCTAAAGGCCAACAAAAATATCTGGAAACAGACTTTCTTTCGCTGCTTAATTAGCTAAATACTGCTATCAGCGTGCACCTTATGGGTTGGTCTTTGGCTCATAAACGTGTATCACAAACAAAGAATAAGGTTCACAAGTTGACTCTACGCGTGTTCCCGACAATCCCATTGAGTCAATCATCTCTTGCTTGTCATGTCCTTAAGAGGTGATTAATAGCGATATGACTAAACTGTAGAACTTTGAATGTGAGACACTTCTTGGACAGGAGTTCGACTCTCCTCATCTCCACCAAAATGCAAAACAACCGCTGAAAAGCGGTTTTTGTTTTAATAAATTGGTTATTTTGTGATGTATGACAACTGAGTAGAACGTTAACTTAGAGATCATTTCAAAATGAAAAGATGGAGACAACAATTTGTAAGTAGAATGGATTCAATGACATGTATTATGAAAAAAGAAGTTAATTGAGTGACAATTTTGTTATATACTGTAACTAATAAAGATTATAGGTAATAATTATTCTTGTGGGTTCTAATAGCATGAGCAACTTAGGGGAGAAAAACATGAGTATAAAGGACAAATTGATAAAGAACAGTGGTAAGGCAGCAACAATGATTGTACAAGAAGTGGTTGGTAAGGAAGCAATTGATATCCTTGTTAAAGTTGGTTCTGAAATCTATGAGCAACAAAAACTAATGATTAAAATACCTGATCTTAAGGATGTTCAAATCGACGAAGCTCAAAGAATATTGAAGGATGATTTAGGTTTAGTCCCAACTACTGCAATTGCCCGACCAAAAATTGCATATGCCTTTGAACATGAGAATGAAGTCGTTTACTCTGAACCTAGATTTGGAACACGTTGTCAATCCTGGTTCAATAGTAAAGTTATATTATTTAACCAACTCAATAATATTGGAAAGTAAAGAATTGTCTTTAAAGATGAAACAAGAAGTTGATTCAATC
>JAJOHZ010000029.1 GCA_021209625.1 Erysipelotrichaceae bacterium
GCGCCCAGTTCGCCACCTTTCTTTAACAAATCTCGTAACTGCCGATCTGCCTGCTTGCTCATCGCCAGCCCCTTTATCAATCCAACTCACATGCGCGAATCGTATCGACATAACGAGCTGGAATCAAGTTTCACCTGCATCAACACTTGACTGGCCTTGGGACAATGTTTTGAATAATGAAACTGCTCCACTCGGTCTAGTTGGAACTTGGATGAATGTTGAAGCAGCTAAAGAAGCTACTGGTTCTGAATACGCCATCACACGTATGCCTACATACAACGGCAATCAATTACGTACATTTGTAAAAACTAAAGGTTTCGTTATTAATGCATACACAGAATTCCGCTCTGCTGCTACTGAATTAATGCGTTTAATTTACAGCAAAGAAGGATTCCAAGCAATGGTTGATTCTTCAACTTACGCTCCTTCACTAGTTGATGGATCTACATTAGTTCCTAATCTTGTTGAAGGTGGAGTTCAATCGCAATTCATGGTTGGATTATCAGTATCTTATCCAGAACCTGCATTAATGTTACCTAATAACCCAAGAATGAAGGCACTTGATGCTGCATACTATCCATTTATGGGTAACCTTATGAAAGCTGTCTATGATGGTACTCTTACTATCGAAGAGGCAGTTGCTCAAATTATCTCAGATTCAAATGAGAAAATTGCATTAGACAACCAAGCTCAATAAGAGACTTAAACCAAGATATAATCATAATGAGCATCGAAAGATGCTCATTTTTAAAGGAGAACTATGGAAAAAAAGTGGTGGCAAACAAGTGTTGGATATCAAATCTATCCACGCTCATTCTATGATTCAAACAATGATGGTGTAGGAGATTTAAGAGGCATCATTCAAAAACTTGATTATTTAGACGATTTAGGGGTTAACCTACTTTGGATTTGCCCTTTCTATAAGTCTCCTATGGATGACAATGGTTATGATGTCAGTGATTATTATTCAGTGGATCCGTTATTTGGAACCTTTGAAGATGCGAAAGAACTCATTACTCAGGCAAAAGCGAAAGGTATTCGAGTTATCTTGGATTTAGTCATGAATCAAACTTCGGATGAACATCCTTGGTTTGTGGAGTCACGTCAAAGCAAAGACAATCCAAAACGTGATTTCTATATCTGGCAAGATCCTAAGTTTAATGAGTTAGGAGAACGCATTCCTCCTAACAACTGGGCTTCCTTCTTTGGAGGTTCTTGTTGGAATTTTGATGAACACACCAACCAATACTACATGAAGATCTTCTCCAATAAGATGCCAGATTTGAATTGGGAAAATGAAGAGATGAGAAAAGCCATGTATGAAATGACCAGATTCTGGTTAGAGTTAGGGGTGGATGGTTTTAGAATTGATGCGATTGCACATCTTGCGAAAGATCTTTCTTTTGAAGACTCCACGATGGAACTCAATGATGATGGTGTCGCACCGGATTGGAAGAAATATTCCAATCGTCCTCGCTTATTTGATTACTTGGCTGAGTTTCATGATGAAGTGTTATCCAAGTATGACATTGTCACCGTTGGTGAAGTGGGTGGTGGAGCAGATGTGGATGATGCGAAGAACTATGCTGCTTACTCCACTAAAGGCTTTAATATGGTCTTTAACTTTGATCATTGTTGGTACAATGGGGCTTGGGATGATTTTGGTCGTACTCAAGGAAAATTGGAAGTGGATGTTGTAGGATTAAAGAAGAGAATGAATCATTGGATTGAAGGTTCACTTCCTCACATGTGGATGCCTCATTACTGGTTAAACCATGATCATCCTCGTGTGATGTCTCAATATGGTGATCCTGAGCATTTCCATCGTGAGTCAGGAAGTATGTTAGGCATGATTTTACTTGCACTTCCTGGAACTCCATTCATCTACAATGGTGAAGAAATTGGGATGACCAACGTGGATTATGAAGATGTGAATGATTTTAGAGATGTGTGGGTTAAGAATTTCATGGAAGAAGCAGTGAAGCGTCATCCTTATGAGCAAATCATGAATCACTTAAGACGAACTTCTCGTGATAATGCTCGGACACCTATGCAGTGGAACAGTGAACCTCATGGTGGATTTACCCAAGGTGTTCCACACCAAAAATCAGTCAGTAATTATCCAACCATCAATGTGGCTTCCCAACAACAGGATCCGATGTCCATCTTTGGTCGATATAAAGCGATGATTCACTTAAGAAAAGACAGTGAGTATACGCAAACCTTAGTGTATGGTTCATTTGAGATGTTAGAACCACTTGATCCTCAATTGTATGCTTACAAGCGTGTTGGTGATAAGAATTTAGTACTAATAGCTAACTTTTCTCAAGAAAAGAAAGACATATCTCATATGAATCTTAGCGGTAAGGTTGTCATAAACAACTATGATACCTATTCCAATGTCTTACTCCCATACCAAGCAGTGTTAATTGAACTTTAAGGAGGGTTTATGTTGAAAAGAATTGTATTAAGTGGAGTGGTTGTCATGCTTTTGTTTGGGTGTGTTAATCAACCCACAGAAGAAGAACCACAAGATTACACCGTCGATGAACTGCGTGAACTCATCAAAGACTACAATGCCCAAAACTTCTTAGAAGAAGTATCGGTGGCCTACAATATTTTTCCTATTGCCTATGCGGATGGTAATGGAGATAATCATGGTGATTTTAGAGGCATCATTGATAAGTTGGATTATCTTAATGATGGTGATCCAACCACCACCACAGACTTAGGTATAACTGCGATTTGGTTTAATCCAATTCATCCTTCCAATACGTACCATAAATACGATGTGTTGGATTACTATGCGGTAGATCCTAAGTTTGGAACCATGGAAGATTTTAAGGAACTTGTCACGAAAGCCAATGAGCGTGGTATTAAGATCATTATGGATATGGTGTTCAATCACAGTGCTTTTGACCATCCTTGGTTTAAAGCGGCCTTGAATGATCAAGCACCGTACAATGAGTTCTATCGTATTGAAAAAACCTTACCAGCGGAGCAATATCCTAACCGTACAGGATGGCATCAAACCTTTGGAATCAATTACTATGGTGGATTCTGGGATAAAATGCCAGAATTCAACCTAGATAATCCTTTAGTAAGAGAAGAATTCAAGAACATCATTACGTTTTGGTTAGAACTTGGCGTCAGTGGCATTCGCTATGATGCGGTGAAACATGGATATGATCGTAGAGAATGGCCAGATGGGACACCAACGTTACAGAAGAATCTTCAGTTTTGGATGACCCTTCAAAAACATGCGAAAACTGTTAATCCTGATGCGTTTGTGGTGGCAGAGATGTGGGATACTAACCTCAACATGCAACCGTATGCGCAAGCGTATGATTCCTTGTTTAATTTTGACTTTGGAGACATGGTCATCAGTGCACTCAATTCAGGTTCGGCTTCCAATTTTATGGCCACTCAAGTGAAGAACTTGGAGGGATTACGAAGTCGTAATCCTAACTATGTGGATGCGCCTTTCCTAAAGAACCATGATCAACCTCGTATCTTTAATGAACTTGGTTTTGATTGGGATAAAATGCGTTTAGCTTCTGTTTTCCTTCTTACTCAAGAAGGGGTTCCTTTCATTTACTATGGTGAAGAACTTGGTATGAGAGGCATTAAACCAGATGAGCGAATCCGTGAGCCAATGCGTTGGAACAACTCCATTTCTTCTGAAGTGGCGTATTGGACACAGTGGGAATACAATTGGGATACCCCAACGGTTGAAGATCAAGATCAAGATCCTAACAGTCTACTCAATCATTATCGTCGTTTAATCAACTTAAGACACAACTCCAGTGCGCTTCGTCATGGAAGCACTGAAGTGTTCAGTGTCTTTAACTCCTCACTTGTGGCATATACCCGCACCAGTGACGATGAGCAAATGGTAGTGTTAGTTAACGTCTATAATGGTCCTGTCAGTGGAGAAGACCGTGAAGGTCGTTTAAGTAACATTGACATCGTTTCTTCTTATGGAGACTTTACCTACAATGATGATGGTACCTTTAGACTCGGTGCACGTGGTTATGTGATTGGACGTGTTAAGCCATGATGTGCGCTTGGGTGAGTTCTCCTCATTCTCATCACTTGGATGAGATGATCAAAGCGACATACACCCTCTTTGATGAGGATGTGTGTGATCGTTTGGATGCTCATCATTTGTGTGTGATTGCGGACATCAGTGCACTCGATTTACTCACTTCCTTGTTTGCGACCTTACAAAGCCAAGGATTACATTTAAGGATGGTTATTGGATATGCTTATGATGCAGTGCTGAAGGCAGGGGTCATGAGTGCAGGGGAAGTGTATGACCATCAATGGGTGCATTTGTATCAGTTGTTTCTACATGAACTTAAGCATTCACAACATCATCTTATTGATGCTTTAAAGCTAAAGATGGAAGCCTTGGATCATGATGATCGTTTAACTTTGAAGACGTATCTGGATTATCATGGCAATGCGATACTGGCGTCTGATGCTTTGTATGTGCATCGTAATACCTTCAATTATCGTTTGAATAAAGCCATTGAACACAGTGGTATTGATGTGAGGATTCATCCTTATGGACTCCTAATAACCTTATACTTTGCTTATGATCAACTAAGATAACCCCACGGTTATCTTTTTTGTGCACTGTGCACAATATTGTGATTGGTGTAAGCGCTATAATAGAGTCAAAGGAGATTATATATGGCAAATCTATCATTAAAGAATATCAATAAGATCTACGACAACAACGTCCAAGCGGTGTTTGATTTCAATCTTGAAATCAGTGATAAAGAGTTTATCGTTTTAGTTGGTCCATCAGGATGTGGTAAATCCACAACACTTCGTATGGTGGCTGGTCTTGAAGAAATTACCAGTGGAGATTTAGTGATTGATGGCAAACGCATGAACAACGTTCAGCCTAAAGATCGTGATATCGCAATGGTGTTCCAATCCTATGCGCTTTATCCACACATGTCTGTGTATGACAACATGGCCTTTGGGTTAAAACTTCGTAAAATGCCTAAACAAGAAATCGACAAACGCGTTAAAGATGCTGCGAAGATTCTTGAAATTGAAAACTATTTGGATCGTAAACCAAAAGCATTATCTGGGGGTCAACGTCAACGTGTTGCGTTAGGTCGTGCAATTGTTCGTAATGCGAAAGTGTTCCTCATGGATGAGCCTTTATCCAACCTTGATGCGAAACTACGCGTCAACATGCGTTCTGAAATCATTAAACTTCATGAGCGCATTGGTGCAACCACCATTTACGTTACCCATGACCAAACTGAAGCGATGACCATGGCGGATCGTATCGTCATCATGAAAGATGGCTATATCCAACAAATTGGGTCACCAAAAGAAGTGTACAATAAACCAGTTAACATGTTTGTGGCTAATTTCATTGGTGCTCCAGCTATGAACTTCATTCACGGTGTCTACAAACAAGGTCGTTTTGAAGTCAATGGCAAATCCTTTGGGGTGCCAGAGATGTATCATTCAGATCTTAAATCCTATGATGGTAAAGAAGTGGTCTTAGGCATTCGTCCTGAAGACATTCATTACGAAGGCATCGTAGCTCAAACCTTCCCAGAAACACCATTTAACTTTGAAGTTGAAGTGGCGGAACTTCTTGGTCATGAATTCATTCTTCATGGACAGTTTGCAGGTCAAAAGATTTTAGCTAAGGTTTCAGCACGTGTTGATGTGAAAGCTCATACCGTTATCCCTCTTGCGATGGAAATGACTAAGCTTCATTTCTTCGACAAAGAAACATCTTGGGTTATCACTAAATAATGGCAGTCGAAACAAAGAAATCACTTTCACATCAAACGATTTATCAAGTTTATCCTCGTAACTACAGTCAAGAGGGCACTTTTCATGGCGTGACTCAAGACTTAGAACGAATCGCCTCCTTAGGGGTGGATATCGTCTACTTACTACCAATTCATCCGATTGGGGTGGTGGCGCGTAAAGGAGATTTAGGAAGTCCTTATTCCATTCAAGATTTCCGTAAGGTGAATCCTGAATTAGGAACAAAAGATGATTTGAAAGTGCTCATTGATAAGGCTCACTCCTTAGGACTCAAAGTCATGATGGACATTGTGTTTAATCATACGTCCCGTGACAATCCTTGGATGAAACAATATCCTGATTATTACTATTATCGTGATGGTCAGTTTGCGAACAAAGTCGGAGACTGGTCAGACATCTGTGATCTTAACTACAACTACAAACCACTTTGGGAAGAGATGATTGACATTCTCAAAGGTTGGGCTGTCTTTGGTTTTGATGGATTCCGTTGTGATGTCGCTCCTTTCGTACCGATTGAGTTTTGGAAAGACGCTCGTCGTGTGATCAATGGACTCAAGCCAGATTTCATTTGGTTTTCTGAATCTGTTCATCGCTCCTTTCTTAAAGTCATGAGAGATGAAGGATTCTTATGTCACAGTGATGCGGAGATGTATCAAGTGTTTGATGTCTTGTATGATTACGACATCATTCATGAAGCAGAAGCGTATTGGGAAGGTAAGAAACCATTAAGTGCATTCATTGAACAACTTAATCTTCAAGAAGTCATTTATCCAGCGAATTATCTTAAAGCCCGTGCTTACGAAAATCATGATGTCCCTCGACTCATGAAACGAACTGGCAGTGTGGAAAAGACAAAAAACTGGGTTGCGGCCATCATGACTTTAAAAGGTATGGGATTTCTCTTTAATGGGATTGAAACCTTAACAGACATCTTGCCTAACCTCTTTGATAAAGATCCTATTCCTTGGCATCAAACAAATGATGAGTGGGTAAAAGAGTTAACCCGCCTCATTGAGCTAAAGAAACGCCCCATTTTTTCAGAATACACCACCTATGTCTTAGAAGACACAGGGCTAGATATCTTCCACATCACGTATAAGAAAGATCGTGAAGTCTTAGTTGCGTTATGCAATGTCGGTCAAGTTCAAGATGATGTGAAGGTGGATTTGAATGATGGTGAATATGCTAATGAATTTGATGGTAGTCTTGTGAAGGTATCCTCTGGAAGAGTACGATTATCATCTAAACCTATTATTATTCATAAGATGTAACATAAAAGGTTGGTTCCCTTGTTGGAACCAACCTTTTTTTATCTTAAGTATTGTTCTCTTTCAAACCGTTTCATGATGGAAGAAAAGAGATGATATTCATATCGATAAGACAAATGATTAAGGTTGCGAGCCCGTGCTCGTATATGCCTCAAATCCAAAATAAGTTGTTTCACTAAGCTTTTACCCTGTAGTGCTAATCGTTTTGATGCTTTCTCAAAATCTTCTAAACGATTTTCTTCTAAGAGTTCATGGGTGAGTGTGTTACGCTCAATGACCCAACCTTTAATGGTTTGATACAAGGTGATATCACACTCTTGAAATAAAACGTGGTTATGTTGTATGGCTTTGACGAGTGTTTCTAACTCTTTGAATAAACCAAAATGCTCGGGATCTTTCACAAACCGCAGTTGTTTCACTTCAGGAACCACACTCAGGATCTTATAAACACACTCTTCAATCACATTGTATTCAATGATAATGGCTGAGCCATAGTCATCTTCCTTCAGCTGGGTGTTAATGTGTTTGACTGCATTGGCTAAGGTGAGTATGGACTTGAGTTGTTGCTCCAAAGCACGTTGTGTTGCATCCATAGTTTAAAGAATCTCTAGTTCAAAACAAACCACTTCAGCTGGAGCACAATGAATCATGAGCACTTTATGCTCATTCACATGGGCATGTAGATGAGGGTTGTTTTCACTTGAGAATGCTAAGTTACAACGCACGTGTTGTCCAAAGAATTCTCTTGGTAATGAATCCAGTTTCACAGTGTGAGTTTGATGGTTGTAGACATCTGTATTAACCACCGCAATGAGGGCTTTCTTACCACTCACAAATCCCATGCCTGCGGCAGGATCCCAAGGAGCTGAGAAGCCTAATGGATAAGTATGTTCTTTAGAAATGATTGAATCAACGTACTGTTTTCTTAAAGCCGTGGCTTTCTCAAGTAAGTTTGGAATCACGAAACGTTGTTTATGATTCATATGGAAAGCGTACTTATCAAACAAGGCTAATTTACCATAGTATGGATCATCTTCACTGAGTTGATAAGCTTCATCAGGACGACAATCCAACCCTGTATTCATTGGTTGACGTTCAAACACTTCTTGTCCACTGTTAAGGAAAGGAATGGTATTAGGAATAAACAGAGAGAACAGCGTAATCATCTTAGCCAGTTTCTCGCCACCTTCACGGGCAGCCAAGCGAGGGGTATCATGCGTTTCTCCAACCGCAAAGAGTGGAGATTCCATGTTCATGGAAGAATACACAAAGTTATTGAAGAAACCTTGAGCTACACGTGGAAGACGGATGAATCCATCTCCAATGATCATATTGTAGCCTTTCTCCATGGAGACTTTGGCATTCTCCACATCCAATTCTTCCGCAATGAAACAGAAGTTAGGATCAATCTCACGTGCTTTGGATAAAATCATGGAAACCAAATCTTCAGGTAAAGCATGCCCCATGTCAATGCGTGCTCCATCAATACCAAAGTTTCTTTGGAAGAAAGGAATAATGTCTGTGAGTGTATCCCATAACGGTTGATTCACCACACTGCCTGGATTATACGAAGATTTCGCGACATCAAAGAGAATGTATGGTTCCACATGACCAATCTTCTCAAGGAAAGGTTGAGCATTTAAAGGATGGTCTAAAAACAATCTAAAGAAGGTGACATCACTCCATGCGGGTTGAGGATCATTGATTCCATCTGAGAAAGCAGGGGCAATGGTCAATCCAAACATGTCTTGAACCAAGTCTAATATCTCAACGGTTCCCTTCGCTTCATGCCACTTGGCAACCACTTTATCCCATTTCTTAGGATCAATGGATTGAGGGTTGGGTTTAAACTTCTTAATATGCGCAATGACTTCCTCGCTCTTATACACATCTTCTAAGTAAATCGCCTTAGCAGGAAGCACACTTTCAAGTGTAGGCACATGTGGTGGTTTATAATCGGATAAATCTTCATGATTAATCCAATAGAACCATTCAGGATGATCAACAATCAAGTCTGAATTCACGGAGTTGGTTCGTGGAATAATATCAATGATGACTTTCATGTCTAAGCGATGACACGCTTCCACAAACGCCTTAAACTCATCTTCAACGTTCAAGGCATCACCAGTCATTGGGTCTTTTAATCCTTCATCAAGTTTAAAGAAGTTGGATACCCCATAAGGAGATCCTAACTCCCCTTTTTTATCTTTAAGTGAGTATTTTGAAATAGGAAGCATGTACACCACATCAATCCCCATTTTCTTAAGCAATGGCAGAATCGCAATGGCTTTCACAAAAGTGCCTGTTTCTTTTAATCCATACAAGTTTTCGTTCTCTAAATGACCTGAGCGATCATGATCATAACTTGCGGAAGAGCGAATCATCATGGAGTAAGCATAGCTTTGTCTAATCCATGCACCATCGCTGAGTCCTTTAGGAAGCTTTTTTGGTTGTCCTAAGAAATAGGAGGTATGATAGTCCACTTTTGAAGATCCTTGTTTGAGGATCACGTTGTTGATGATTTCCTTATAAAACTGAAATGGATTAACAATCACATTGCCATCGTTGACATTGATTTTGGAATCCACACAGACAGCTTCATGATCCCATAAATCTGGAATCGCATAATTGAATACGGTTTTATGTTTTTTTTCTTGAGCAGCTAAAGCTGCAGAGACTTTCTTTAAATAACTCATAGTTCATTCCCTTTCGTCTCTATTCTATCACATCTAGCTCATTTCTAAGTCTTTGAATTCATGAAAAAAGGATATCTCAATGAAGATATCCTTTGTGAAATGGGGGCTACTTGATAAAACGAATACTGTCTCCAACCTTCACTTCTGGAACTTGATAAGGGGATAATAAAGCACTTCCAGGGAGTAAATTGGTTCCTTCTTCTAAACCAAAATACAATGAGATATGACCTAAATCATACAAGGTTTGATTGGCCACATGACCAATGTCTTCCACAGTATAAGTGGTGTTACCAAACATGATTTTAGACCCTTTTTTAAGCATGTCTTTTTGCGGTTTGTCTTTGAAATCATGAATGATGGAAATTTCTCTGAATTCTGCTGGTGCAGTGCTGTTGAATAAGATAAGAATAGGATAGTCCTCTGAAATGGCAAGTTCACCGATCTCAACAATCTTTGATGAAATCATGCTCATCCTAAGAGTTCCTCCTGTAATTGACGTAGTTTCCAAACGGTAGTAGTGATATCAAGGGAGACATCATCCAAGGTTACGAATGTTCCATTAGGGATATCACGTTTCGCAACACAGTTACCCGCAATGAGTCCAATTGGAATGTATTGTTTCTCTTTGGTAACTTGATGTGATTCAATGACACCACGGACACAATAGCCACCAATACCATCCAAACGCTCTCCAGCTTTAATGTCTTTCTTCGCTACCGCAACGGTATCAGAGATTTGACCAATAGGAGTAATCGCTGCTTGTTTATTCAATAAGGCACGAGCAATGGTCACTGGAGTTTCAAGACTTGCTAAGTGGTATGGACGATAGAGGATGTGATGATCACGATCCACTTTCATCATGTAGTTCATGGTTTCCGCAACACCAGTAGATTGCGCTTTAATGATCGCAAACACCCCTGGAGCTAAGCCATCCACGTATTCCACAACACCGTATTTATCAAGAACTCCACCTTCAGACTTAAGTCGAAGTTGAGCGACGGTTTCTTCTAAATGTCCTTTAATCCCATGCATGCCAGTGACATCAGCCACATAACCGGTCGCATTGGAAAGCAATGTCATTTCAGCCATGGTCTTTGTTCCATCGGCGAAGGAAGCTAACATGTGAGCTGACATGTTTCTTTCTCTTGCTTCATCTCCTACGGAAGTAGGATTGGCTTCTGGACGAAGCTTATTGTTTTTACCTTTACCTAAGACCAAAACTTCAAATCCCATGGTCTTCGCAAATTCATACAATTCAAAGGTGGATGCAGGTTCATCCCCATCACTACCGGTATACATTAATCCAGCAGCAGAGAAGAGTTTATGTAAGAGTGGGCCCACCGTAATATCAATCTCAACGTTAAGTAAGACTAAATGTTTCTTCGCCATTAAACATGCTAAGGCAAGTTTGGCTCCTACTTCAGGAACACCCGTCGCATCAACCAACACTTCCACGTTAGGATGATTCACAACGTCTTTAAAGTTAGTGGATAAGAATACATCATAAGGTAAGGTTGCTTTTTCATCAAAGGCTTTCTTTGCCTTAAGGGCATTCTCCATATTGATATCCGAAATCCCTGCTACGACCATACCAGGAATGGATGCGATTTGCGCAATCATGCCAAAACCCATCTGACCAGCACCGATGACCCCAACACGAATTGGGTTATTTGCTTTTTCACGTTCTAATAATTGTGTATAAATGCTCATAATACCTCCCTTATGGCTTTTTATGATTGAAGTGTATGTCAATGCGGTAACAAAAATCAAGTTTTATGAGCAAAGATGACATTTGTTACACAATTGTGAGAAAATGTGTGATAATCACATGATAGAAAATGCGATTTTTTCACATTTGTGAATGAAGCGTGGAAGTGAATCGCTTTTGTTGACAATGAACCTTGAAAAAACCTAAACTTAAGTTAACTTGAAAGATAAAGCGCTTTCAAAGGGGAAAGAGAGGTGTTGTTTTGGGATTACACACGACTCATCTGGGCCTTTGCTGCTTTATGGTTAACTCAATCCATCTTGCTTTCATTCAAAGCCGATCCATGAGTAAGAAGATTCTGGAACTGCAACGTTCACACAGTGTTGGTCATATGGGGATAGGACTATCACGTGCAAAGTACAATGCAGGCAAAGGAATCATCCTCACTGTGATTACAGACATGGAAGGGAAAATTGTAGAGTTTCAATTGCTTTCTGGATACACCGTAATGGCTCGCTTCAAAAGCATCCCAAAATTTGTTGGTTTGATGCCACATGAAGTGGTCGCGTCGATGACATCGAAGAAAGATAAACGCCTTAGTCGTGCCTTTATCCAAGCGATCGAAAAGATCAACGACGAAAGATTGAAGCAGGGATTATCGCAGTTAGTTGTTTAAAACCTATATAAGGAGGAACATTATGGATTTCTTAGTTGAATTAGCTGAAGGGTTTATTGGGATATTCAATGCGGGTGGTGGAGTATTAACATCACTTGTAACTGGTATCTTACCAACCCTCATCGTCTTGTTGACATTTGTTAACGCCCTCATCGTCTTGATTGGTGAAGAACGTGTAACTGGATTCGCTCGTCTGATGACAAAAAACATTGTCTTACGTTACACTGTGTTCCCAGTCCTAGCTGTTTTCTTCTTAACAAACCCAATGTGTTATTCATTTGGTAAATTCGTTGAAGAAAAAACAAAAACCAGCTTTCTATGATGCAGCGGTATCATTTGTTCACCCAATTACTGGATTATTCCCACATGCGAATGCTGGTGAATTATTCGTTTGGATTGGAATCTCCTCTGGTCTTACTACTTTAGGATTAAGCTTAGGCCCATTAGCACTTCGCTACTTTATCGTAGGGGTAATCGTCATCTTAATTCGTGGTATCGTCACTGAAACCCTCACTAAGATGATGTGGAAAGACTAAGATTATGGCAGATGTAAAAGTCGTCAAAGTCACCAAAGGTAAAGGAGGATGGGGTGGCCCATTACTTCTAGCAGAAACTGACAAAAAGAAAATTGTTGCTTCTGTCACTGGTGGTGGAATTCATCCTGTAGCTCAACGTATTGCTGATTTACTTGGCGTCGAAGCTAGAGATGGTTTTAGTACTAAAGTAGAAGTCGATGAAATGATTTGTGCTGTTATTGACTGTGGTGGTACAGCTCGTTGTGGTGTTTATCCAAAACTTGGAGTTCTCACCATTGACTTGCATGCAATTACACCATCAGGTCCTCTTATGAAATTCATGAACGAAGAAAACTTCGTCTCAGGTGTTCGTGTTGAAGACATTGCAATGGCGGATGGAAGTACTCCACCACTACCGGTGACTCCAACTAAAGAAGAAAAGAAAGCACATGTTAAAGCTGTAAAAGAGGAGGTCAAAAAAGAAATGGCTAGTAAACAAAGCCCTGTGGCTGCATTAATTAATAAGATCGGCCGTGCTGTTGGTGGAGTCGTAGGAGCATTCTACCAAGCAGGACGTGAATCCGTTGATATCGTTATTAAAAACGTCTTACCATTCATGGCATTCATTTCCATGATGATTGGTTTAATTACCTTTACTGGTGTTGGTACCGTAATTGCGGAAGCCGTCAAACCTCTATCTGGAAATATCTTTGGAATGGTTGTCTTGTCCTTCATTGCAGCAATCCCATTCTTATCTCCTGTATTAGGTCCAGGCGCTGTTATTGCTCAAGTTATTGGTGTGTTGTTAGGGGTTGAAATTGGTGCAGGACGTCTTGCTCCATCCATGGCTCTTCCAGCATTATTCGCCATTAACGCTCAAGTAGGTGCTGACTTCGTTCCTGTAGGATTAACGCTTGCAGAAGCAGAACCTAAAACTGTTGAAGTGGGTGTCCCTGCGGTATTATTCTCACGTTTAATCACCGGCCCAATCTCAGTTATCATTGCTTACTTATTCAGCTTCGGTTTATATTAATCTTGATTAAACAACGCTTCAACTTTCCAAAAAGATCAAAAGTAGGTATGATATACATGCCTACTTTTTCCTTGAGGTATCTATGAACTATCATTGCATCTACATACATCAAAAAGGACCTTTAGCGCAACTTGTGCATCAAGATCGTTTGTTTGCGAAAACATTGCAAAACAATGAAATAGGACTTCGATTCTATGAAACTAAAGGGGTTATATTAGGCAAACTGGATCAGATGTGTGCCCAGTTTGATCAAGGAGTTGCCTATCTTCATCAACAAGGATATGAAACCACCATTCGTGAACAAGGTGGTTTAGGCGTCGTGGTGGATGAAGGGGTTCTTAATGTCAGTCTTATTCTACCCACATCCCTTAAACCGTACAGTGGCTTGTATGAAGCATATGATACGTTAGTGATGCTGCTTCAAAGAGCATTTAAAGAGAGTCCCCATAAACTGTATTTCTATGAAATTGAACATTCCTATTGTCCAGGAAAGTATGATGGGGTGATTAATGAAAAGAAATGGTGTGGCATCGCACAAAAAAGAATGAAGGACAAAGTCATTGTCTCTGCAACACTCATGATCAGTGGAGATCAAATGCAAAGAGGGGAATTAATGAAAACCTTCTATGACATTGCGAACACCACCCAAGATCCTCGCTTTCCCACCATTGATCCAACATGCATGAGCACACTCTCACACGCAATGTCACAACCCTTAACCAATGAAAAGGTCATTACGATTCTTTTTAACACAATCAAAACATGGGTTCAAGAGTTGTGAAACAACGTAACATTTGTGACGTAACATGTGAAATATTCACAAAAAAACACTAGGTTTGTAACATTTGTTTGTTTCAAACCTTTTAATTTGACATTTGTTACAGTGCGTTTTATGATGTGAGCGAAGATGTAGTTTTCACAATGGAGGCCGTATGACGAACAAAGATGATTTACGCCTGCTGATTGACATTGCGCAAATGTATTATGGTGAAGAAGCCACTCAAGATGATGTAGCTAAACGCTTTAACATTTCTCGCTCCTTAGTGTCGAAGTACCTTTCGCGTGCTCGAGATTTAGGAATTGTTGAAATCAGAGTGCATGATGAATTGTTCCATCCTTACAAGCAATTGGAGGAGAGGATCAAGAAAAAGTATGACTTGGAGACAGTGATTTGTGTTAATGCTGCAGATCCTTCACAAGTCAAACAACGTATTGGTGATGCGACTGCCAAGTATCTTTCAAAGGTGATTCAATCGGATTCCATCATTGGTGTGAGTGCTGGAACGACTGTGTATGAGGTAGCTTCAAACATGTATTTGAATGTTACCATGAACAATTTAACCTTTGTCCCTTTAGTGGGAGGTCTTGGTAAAGAACACACTGATATTCAAGCGAATGTGGTGTGTGATATCTTTGCTCGTCGTACTGGCGGTGTGTCCGTGGATCTGCATGTTCCAGTGTTGGTGGACAATCCCATGGCCAAACAAGTGCTTTTATCCCAAAACTTCATTAAAAAGACGTTTGATTTAATGAAGCGTGTGGATATTGCCTTAGTGGGTATTGGAGGAGCTCCTGTCTACGATGAAATGACAGGTGCATACTTGCATAAAGTGGATCCTACCGCACTAGAAAACAAAGAGAGGGTAACAGGGGATATTTGTTACAACTTCTTTGATAAAGAGGGCCAATACATTGATACCGATTGGAATAAGCGGGTCATGGCCATTGATTTAGAAGAAATCAAAAAGATTCCACTGGTGATTGGAGCCTCAGGTGGCTTGCATAAAGTGGAAGGCATTAGAGCGGCTTTAAAAGGTCAGCTTATCAATGTCTTAATTACGGATATTAATACCGCTCGTGAATTACTGAAAGAGGAGTAAGACACCATGAACAAAACATTAGAGACAGTGATTATCGGTTCAGGTCCTGGAGGCTATGTGGCTGCGATTCGTGCAGCGCAACTGGGTCAAAAGGTAACGGTAATCGAAAGAAACGATATTGGTGGAACATGCCTTAACGTAGGGTGTATTCCATCCAAAGCCTTACTTCATGTGGCGCATGACTTGCATAAAGCCCATGGAAACAAAGATTTAGGGATTAAAACAGGTTCAGTTGAGTTTGATTTTGCCACGGCACAAAAATGGAAAAACAATCGTGTGGTGAAGAAATTAAGACTTGGTGTGACAGGATTACTGAAAAAGAATGGTGTGGAAGTGATCAGTGCGAGTGCATCCTTTAAGAATGCGAACACACTTATCCTAAGCACAGATACGGGAAGTGAAGAAGTGAGCTTCAAACACTGCATTATTGCGGCGGGGTCATCCCCGATTGTGCTTCCATTCCTACCTAAGTCAGAACATATTTTAGATTCAACCGGACTCCTTAACATTGAAACCTTACCAAAGCGTTTAGCGATTGTGGGAGCTGGATACATTGGTAGTGAACTAGCTCAAGCTTTTGCGATGATGGGCAGTGAAGTGACCCTCATTGAAGGCACCGATCGTATTCTTCCTGGATTTGAATCAGATATCAGTGGTTTAGTGAAGAAAGCCTTTGAGGGTTTAGGCATGAAAATGCTGACCAGTGCAAAGCTCATGAAGGTTGAAGAGAAAAACAATGAACTTCACTTGTTCATTGAAGGTCACAATGAACCACTGGTGGTGGACAAGTTGATGATTTCTGTGGGAAGAAAAGCCAACACTCAAGCTTTAGGCCTTGATAAAGCAGGGGTTAAAGTGAGTGATAAAGGACTCATTGAAATCAATGAACAAGGACAAACCAGTGTTAAGAACATCTATGCGATTGGGGATGTGGTTGCTGGGTTGGCTTTAGCACACAAAGCCAGTTATGAAGCGAAGATTGTGGCTGAAGTGATCAGTGGACACAAGAGTGTCATTGATTATAAAGCGATGCCTGCGGTGTGTTATACCACGCCTGAAGTAGCCACAACGGGGTTAACCCTTGAAGAAGCGAAGAAAGCTGGATATACTGCGAAACAATCCACGTTTCCTATGGTCGCAAACTCACGAACCACAGCCAATGGTGGTGGTGAAGGGTTTGTACGAATTGTCTTTGATGAGAAGACACAATTGGTCTTAGGAGCACAAATTGTGGGTGAACAAGCGGGTGAAATGATTACCGTGTTGACCACTGCGATTGAAACTTCACTCACCGTTGAAGACATTGCGTTAACGATTTTCCCTCATCCAAGTTTAAGTGAAGCCATTATGGACAATGCTGAACTTGCGATGGGTTATCCGATTCATTTATAAACAAGGAGGACACAAGTATGCCAATATCAATACCTAATAAAGCCAATTTTGATGATGCGAAATTAAAAGAATTATTTGAAACCATGTGGGTGATTCGTTTGTTTGAGGAGAAGGTGGACTTCTTCTTTGCGAAGGGCATGATTCATGGTACCACTCACTTAGCGGTGGGACAAGAAGCGTCTGCGACAGGTTCTGGAGCTGTGTTGAATACCACGGATTGGATTACTGCTTCCCATCGCGGACATGGTCAAACCATTGCGAAAGGGACGGATGTTCCTCAAATGATGGCGGAGCTTTTTGGTCGTCAAAATGGGACGAACCGTGGTAAAGGGGGATCCATGCACATTGCGGAAATGGCGACTGGAAACCTTGGAGCGAATGGGATTGTTGGGGGAGGATTTCCCATTGCGGTTGGAGCAGGGTTAACCTCTAAACTTAAAAAAGATGGCAAAGTGACGTTGTGTTATGCGGGTGATGGAGCGACCAATGAAGGAAGCTTCCATGAATCCTTAAACATGGCTTCCATTTGGGATTTACCGGTGATTTTCTTCATTGAAAACAACAAGTATGGTATGAGTGGTCCTGTGGATAAAATGACCAACATTAAAAACTTATCTGAACGTAGTGCTGCGTATGGTATTCCTGGGATTACCATTGATGGTAACGATTTAATTGAAGTCATCAATGCAACGTATGATGCGGTACAAAGAGCTCGTAATGGAGAAGGTCCTACGCTGATTGAATCCTTAACGTATCGTTGGAAAGGTCACTCTAAATCCGATGCGAAGAAGTATCGTACCCGTGAAGAAGAAGAGATGTGGCGTACTTCTAAAGATCCAATTGCGTTAGCGCAAGCACGTTTCATTGAAGCAGGGGTCTTTACCTTGGAGGAAGCCCAAGCAATCAAAGAAAAAGCAGAAGCTCGTATTGAAGCGGCAGTTGAATTTGGCTTGAGTGGTGAAGTGGCATCTATTGATGATCTTTACACTCATGTCTATGCGGACTAAGGAGGGCATGATCATGAGAGAACTAACGTATTTAGAAGCAGTTAAAGAAGCCTTAAGAGAAGCAATGCAAGAAGATGAGAATGTGTATGTGATGGGTGAAGACATTGGGGTTTATGGTGGTGCCTTTGGGGTGACACGTGGACTCATTGATGAATTTGGACCTGAGCGTATCATCTCTACTCCCATTTCAGAGAGTGCGATTGCGGGAGCTGCAGTGGGTTCAGCCATTACTGGAATGAGACCTGTGTTTGAACTTCAATTCTCTGATTTTGTGACCATTGCCTTAGACCAAATTGTGAACCAAGCAGCTAAGATTCATTACATGTATGGTGGTGCAGTGAGTGTGCCTTTAGTCATGAGAACCCCAGGGGGCTCAGGCACTGGTGCAGCAGCACAACACTCCCAAAGCTTAGAAAACTGGACAGCGCATATTCCTGGTTTGATTGTGATTCAACCAAGCACCGCCTATGATGCGAAGGGATTACTGCACAGTGCGATAGAAAACAATAATCCAGTCATGTTTTATGAACACAAGTTATGTTACAAAACATCTTCCGTGGTCCCTGAAGGAAAATACACTATTCCCATTGGGGTAGCTGACTTCAAACGTCGTGGTAAAGATGTGAGTATTGTGGCGACAGGTATTATGGTGCATAAAGCCATGGCAGCTGCGGAAGTCTTAGAAAAAGAAGGTATTGATGTGGAAATTGTAGATCCACGTACCTTGGTTCCTTTGGATAAGAAGACCATTGTGGAATCGGTGAAGAAGACGGGTAAAGTGTTGATTGTGACTGAAGCAGTTAAACGCAGTGGGTTCAGTGCTGAACTTGCGGCGGTCATTGCGGAAGAAATGAGCTTTGATTACTTGGATCATCCAATCGTGCGCTTAGCGGGAGCTGAAGTGCCAATTCCATATCAACCAGATCTTGAAAAGAAAGCTGTTCCTCAAGTTGAAGACATCATTGAAGCGGTACGCAAGATGATGGGAAGGGAGTAATATGGCAAAAGAAGTCTTAATGCCTAAACTGAGTTCCACCATGGAGACAGGTTATGTCACAGAGTGGATCAAAAAAGAAGGCGATAAAGTTAAAGTTGGTGATCCAATCTTTGAAGTCATGACCGACAAGATTGCGATTGAAGTGGAAGCCTATGATGAAGGGGTGCTTCTTAAGGTTCTTGTGAAAGAAAATGAAGTGGTGCCTGTAAATTCAGTGATTGCCTACATTGGACAGCCTGGAGAAGTGGTTGACACTTCTAAAGTAGCTTCTACACCTGAAGTGAAAGAAGAAGTCAAAGCAGAGGTGAAGGAAGAAGTGAAGAGTGCTCCTGTTGCTTCTACAACTTCAGTGAAAGTAGACGTAAAAGATGTGCGTGCTACCCCCGCGGCTCGTCGTTTAGTACGAGAAAAAGGGTTAGATTTAGCCACCGTTTTCGCAAGCATGCAGCCAAGTCCACGTTTAGTGGTGGCGGATGTCTTGGCCTTTGAACAACAAAAGCCTAGTGCTCCTGTCATTAACACACCACAAGCTACACCAACGCCTTTAGTGGATGAGGTTACCTTTGTGCCTTGGAAAGGCATACGTAAGCTTGTGAAGGAGCAAATGGTCAAGAGTGCTAGCACGATTCCTCATGTGACCTTGCACGCGAAAGTGGATGCTCGTGAACTGCTTAAACTCAAAGATGAACTTACCAGTTCAACACAAAAGATCACCTTAACTCACTTAGTGGCGTACTTTGTGTCTCGCACCTTACTCAAACATCCAAACTTGAATGCACGTACCAGTGAAGAAGGAATCTCATTGATCAAGAGCATTAACTTAGGGATTGCGACAGCGCTTGAAGAAGGGTTGATTGTACCTGTGGTTCATGGTGCAGACAAACTTAACTTAACTGATTTAGCACGTTCTATTTCAAATGTTGCATCCAAAGCACGTAAAAATGAACTATCATTGGATCAACTTAAAGGTGGTACCTTTACCATTACCTCATTAGGAGCATCCAAAGTGGTTCACTTCAATCCAATCATTAATTTCCCTGAAGTGGCCATCTTAGGAGTTTCTACCACGACCGATGAACTTCGTTTAGAAAACAATCAAGTGGTCAATGTTCCTGTGTTTAATTTCTCATTATCCTTTGATCATCGTGCCATTGATGGCTCACCAGCTGCCGCATTTTTAAGTGATCTTGTGGCTGTGTGTGAGAAACCAAGTCATGTGATTTTGATTCAGTAATGAGCCTTCATCGTGTATAATGGTGTCATTGGAGGAAACAATGGACAAACAACAATTATCAATCATTGCGAATAACATTCGTAAACACGTCCTTAACATGGTGTACTCTGCGAATTCAGGTCATATTGGAGGTTCATTCTCTGGAGCTGAATTGCTTAGCGCATTGTATTTTAAAGAGGCTAACATTACCAAAGAAAACGCAGCTGATTTAGAGCGTGATAAATTCGTGCTCTCTAAAGGGCATGCGAGTCCACTATTGTATGGGGTACTGGTTGAAAAGGGGATACTTCCTGTAGAAGAGTTAACCACGTTTAGAAAAGTGGATTCTCGTCTTCAAGGGCACCCTTCCATGTCTTACATTAAAGGGGTGGACATGTCGACAGGTTCACTTGGACAAGGGATCTCTGCAGCGGTAGGCATGGCTTTATCGTATAAAGCTAAAGAGCTTCCTTATCGCGTTTACACCTTAGTGGGTGATGGTGAAGCACAAGAAGGTCAAGTGTGGGAAGCAGCCATGGCTGCGGCACACTATAAATTGGATAACTTATGTCTCATGTTGGATTTCAATGGCTTACAAATTGATGGGGATATTACCAAAGTCATGAATCCTAATCCGTTAGATAAGAAGTTTGAAGCGTTTGGTTGGCATGTGATCCAAATTGATGGTCATGATTTTGATCAAATCTTCAAAGCCTTTGAAGAAGCAAGAAACACCAAAGGACAACCCACTGCCATCATTGCGACCACAGTGAAAGGTAAAGGCGTTGACTTTATGGAGAACAACTATGCTTGGCATGGGGTTGCTCCAAATCAAGAACAGTATGAGAAGGCAATGGCTCAACTTAATGAGGTGAAACATGGCTAAAATGGCAACTCGTGAAGCCTATGGTAAGGCTTTAGCAGTCTTAGTACAAGAAAGAAACGATATCTTTGTCTTGGATGCGGATTTATCCAAATCCACTAAATCAGCGGATGCGCAAGCCGTGAAACCAACCCGTCACTTCAACATGGGGATTGCGGAAGCCAACATGATGGGGGTGGCAGCAGGGATAGCAACAGGAGGAAACACCGTGTTTGCCTCATCCTTCGCTATGTTTGCGGTAGGTCGTGCGTTTGAGCAAGTGCGCAACAGCATTGCTTATCCTAAATTAAACGTGAAGATTTGTGCAACCCATGCTGGGGTAACCTTGGGTGAAGATGGAGCATCCCATCAAGCCATTGAAGACATAGCGCTCATGAGAGCGGTGCCTAACATGCGTGTTATTGTACCTGCGGATGATATTGAAACAGCGCAAGTAATTCGAGCTGTGGCTGATCAAAAAGGGCCTTTCTATGTTCGTTTAGGTCGTGCTGCAGTCAATACCGTACACAGTGATGATTATGTCTTTGAGGTTGGTAAAGGTAAAGTGCTTTCCTCAGGCAAAGACATTGCGCTAGTGGCCTGTGGGGTCATGGTTGAACAAGCCCTTCTTGCGAAAGAAGCCTTGAAAGAACATGGCTTGGATGTCACGATAGTAAACATGGCTACCATTAAACCTTTGGATAAAAATCTGATGGTAGAGCTTGCAAAGACGCATAAAGGCATTGTGACCTGTGAAGAGCATAACGTCTTAGGTGGTCTTGGTGGTGCTGTGGCTGAAGTCTTAGCACAAGAACATCCAACCAAGATGTTGATGATTGGGGTTAATGATACCTTTGGGGAAAGTGGAACACCAGGAGCACTACTTAAGAAGTATGGCCTCAGTGCTGAAACGATCACTGAAAGAGTCTTGGCTTTTTCTAAAACACTATAATGATGTGACCTTCCTTAACAGGAAGGTTTTTTAATGGTGTAGAAATGAAAACGAACTTTTTTAGTGAATAAAGACAACACCTCAGCCATTTAAGATCGGATCATTGTTTTCTGTGATCACTTAACTAACCAGTTGAAATTGCCTTTTAAAAGGAATACACTTTGCATAGAAAGTGATTTTGTGATCAACATGGAATGGTTTGTACAGTTAAGTCCAATAATTCAAGCCTTATTAGCGACCTTATTTACCTGGGGTGTAACCGCTTTGGGAGCTTCAATTGTCTTCTTCTTTAAGAGCATTCATAAAGAGGTGCTTAATGCGATGTTAGGGTTTGCGGCAGGAGTCATGATTGCGGCAAGCTTTTGGTCACTACTTGCTCCTGGTATTGAGTTGGCTGAGCAATTAGGACAAGTGGCCTACATCACTGCAAGTCTTGGCTTTCTAGCCGGTGGTTTATTCTTGTATGGTGTGGATAAGATTCTACCTCATCTTCATATTGGGGAAGAAACGCATCAAGCAGAAGGGATTAAAACGTCTTGGCAACGCTCTGTGTTGTTGGTTTCTGCGATCACACTGCATAATATTCCTGAAGGATTAGCCGTAGGGGTCGCTTTTGGGGCTGTAGCTTCAGGATTATCGGCAGGTGGAACGTTGACTGGTGCCATAGCCTTAGCCATTGGGATAGGCCTACAAAACTTCCCTGAAGGGGCTGCGGTTTCCATACCTTTGCGCCGTGAAGGCTTTAGTCGTATGAAAGCTTTCCTTTATGGACAAGCTTCAGGGATTGTTGAGCCTATTGCGGGTATGCTGGGTGCCTTTGCGGTCATGCAAATGCAAAGCATCTTACCTTTTGCGCTTTCCTTTGCGGCTGGAGCAATGATTTATGTGGTGGTGGAAGAATTGATTCCTGAAGCACAACGTGAAACTGGAGGATCAAAAACTGACATTGCGACTTTAGGAGCTTTGGTTGGGTTTACCGTCATGATGATATTGGATGTGGCGTTAGGATAAAATAACAATAAATGATGACCTTCCTTCATGGAAGGTTTTTTTGTTTGGATACACTAAGGACTCGATGGAAAGATTTGACAAAGTAAGTAAAAAATAACAGATAATGCATTGATCTAACAAACACAATGATAGATTAATAATCTGTCTGTTATATTACCTCTATGTGTGATGTGTATGGATTAAAAAAAAGTTAAACTGGTTTGTTTTAAATACGACAATTGTCTCATACCAATAATAAATGATGAAGTTGAATGAATCGTGTGATAAAATGCAATCATGAAACGTGTTAAGGGGAACCTTTGGTTTAATATCATTCTCATCTTTGCCTTGACGTTGGTAGGGTTGTTTGTTGCACTTTATGATAGTTATGAGATTGTTTTTGAATCTTTAAAAGCGCTTAATCCAGTGCGATTAGTTTTAATTGTGTTGTGGGGAATGTCTCCTACGCTCATTTGGGGATACAGTCTTACTCTCATGGCAAAAAAGATTCATCCTTCTTACACCTACAAACAAGGGCTTATTAATGCTTTTGTTGGAGCATTCATGGCGGGGATTACCCCATCCAGTACAGGTGGACAATTGGCACAAGTCAACACGTATAAGAAACAAGGACTACGATCGTCTCAAGGGGTTGGAATTGTTTGGATGGATTTTTATCTCTACACCATCACCATTGTATTCATGACTTTATTGCTTTATCTACTCAATATTCAACGATTTCAAAATGCATCCATTACGCTCCTATTTGGATTTGGTCTCAGTGTCAATATCTTTATCATTGTTGTATTGTCACTTATTGTAGTGAATCGTAAGGTTTCTGAAAAAATCACCTTTTGGGGAATGAACCTGATTACCAAATGGGCTTGGATTAAAAACAAAACCAAAGCAAGAGAAAAATGGAGTGGTTCACTCCATCGTTTTCATGATGCGATCATGGAAATCCAAACAAAGAAAACCATGATAGGTCAATTACTTGGATTAAATGTCTTAAGACTGTTGGTGTATTATGCAACTCCTTTTGCGATCAGTCGTGTGATCGGCTTGGAACTGTTTTGGCGTGATCTTCCACATTTCCTTGCTTTATCTGCATTTGTCATGACAGCCAACACCTTTGTACCTCTACCTGGTGCTTCAGGAGTGACAGAAAGCGTGTTTGTGTTAGCCTATTCAACCGTGGTTGGCAAAGCCACTGCGGCCTCAACCATGATCTTATGGCGTTTTGCGACGTTTCATGTGGTGGTATTAATAGGGGCAGTCTTCTTTTTGAGAATGAGAGGCATGAAGTTAAAAGACCTTAAAACCACCACCATTCAAAGTGTTGAAGTTGAAGAAGAAATCAACAATCATGAAGGATAGAGCTTTTTTAATTGAATTTTAATCTTGGTTGAAGGAGGCTTTAATGATTGAGGAGTATACTGCAATCATTCAATAAGGAGAATGATCATGGTTACATTTGAACAAGTCGAAAAGCTAAGAGGCATTACTGGGGTATCCTTTAATGATGCAAAGGAAGCATTAGAGAAGTGTGATGGGGACATGTTAGAGGCGGTATTGTTGTTGGAAAGAAGTGGTAAGGTTAAATCTAATGAACAAACGGCTTCCACCTCTTCAACATTTCAAGAACAAAAACAAGAAGAGAAAACCAATCCAAAGCAAGAGGATGGCTTAACCAAATTCATTGATTGGTTAAAGCATGTGCTTCATTTAGGTAACATTAATGATTTTGTTGTGTATAAATCTGATCGTGACGTGATTGCGATTCCATTAACTATTTTTGTGATTTTACTGGTGTTTGCAGCTGTGTGGGTGGTCTTCCCATTAATGATCATTGGGTTGTTCTTTGGGTACCGTTATCGTTTTGCGGGACCTAATTTCAGTGACAATAAAGTGAATCGTTCCATGGACATTGTCAGTGATGCAACACTGAAAGCTGGAAACATTGTGAAAGAGAGTGTTGAATCCATATCTAAAGAATTTAAGAAAGATGATCAATCATGAAAAAGGTATTACTCATTGAAGATGAGCCACAAATTGCCCGGTTTGTTCAGTTAGAACTTCAACATGAAGGGTATGATGTTACACTTGCGTATGATGGACGGGTAGGATTAGAGGTGTTTAAAGCCTCTTCCTTTGATGTGGTGTTGTTGGACATCATGCTTCCCTCTTTGAATGGCATTGAAGTCTTACGACGGATACGATTCACCTCCACAGTGCCCATCATTATGTTAACAGCTAGAGACAGTGTCATGGACAAGGTCTCTGGGTTAGACAATGGAGCTTATGATTATATTACTAAACCATTTGCGATTGAAGAGCTGCTTGCACGATTAAGAAGTGTCTTAAGAAAGCATTCTGTACCAACCTTGCTTTCCTTTAAGGCACTGACGTTGGATGTGGATCAGCATGAATGTTTTGTACAGAAAGAAAAAATAGAACTCACAAAAAAAGAGTTTGAGCTGCTTCATTTACTACTGATCAATAAGAATAAAGTTCTTACACGAGAAGTCTTGCTTGAAAAGATCTGGGGATATGAGTTTGATGGTACAACCAATGTGGTGGATGTGTATATCAGGTATTTACGCTCAAAGATTGAAGATCCTTTTAATCTTAAGTTCATTCATACCGTTCGTGGGATAGGCTACATCATTAAAGATGAGGTTGAACCTCATGAATAAACAATCACAACACATCGCACGTTCCTTAACCTTATCTACGTTCTTTTCATTCTTATCACTGTTCATTGTGTTAAACCTGTTTTTTGTGGGCTTATTAACGTATGGCTTGCTCAGTGAAGTGGAAGAACAAGTCTCTCTTGTGCGTGAGCACATCACGTTTGTAAATGATGAGTGGATATTTCCACAAGATCAAAATCAAATCATCACGTTTGAAACATCCAAGATGGTGAGAGAAAGTAGAATCCTGAATGTGTTATTCTCAGGATCTGCCATGAATGACATCACTTATCGTAGCTTAGAGTTTCAACCAGGCTTCAACATGACTCAACCTTATACCTATCATGAACTGTCTTATAAGCTTCAATGGATTGATCAAGATCAACCCATTATTGCGACCATTAACTTACAATCACGTTTACCACGTTATTATGTGATTTACTTAGGGTTTGTGTTCTTCCAATTCTTGGTGCTGATTTCTAAAACCATTGAACATTCATTGCGTTTTCATCGTCAATTGCATCCTTTAAAATCATTATCAAGCACGACCAAAGAGCTGAAGAAAGACATTGCTCAGTTGGCGGTCAGTGTGGACATGGATCAACTTCAATCCATTACGAAAGCCATTGAAGACATTGATGCCTACAAGTTGGATTCACCAATACAGGTGAAAGCCAATTCGCAGGCTTTAACTGCACTGACAGAAACCATCAATGACATGCTTATTCGCATTAATCAAGCGGTTATTTTACAAACCGAGTTTGTCTCCAATGCATCACATGAACTGCGTACACCGATTTCTGTCATTCAAGGGTATGTGAATCTGTTGGATCGCTGGGGGAAAGAGGATCCAGCCACCTTACAAGAATCCATTGATGCGATTAAGAATGAAACTGAAAACATGAAGACACTTGTTGAGAACCTCCTTTTCTTAGCCAGAGGAGACTCCGATAATATCCAACTGCTGCTTGAACAAGTGCACATGAGAGCTTTACTGGAAGAAATCATTAAAGAAACAGCCTTGATTGATCAAAGCAAACAAATCAACATTTTCTGTGATGAAACTTTAACGTGTGTTGCGGATCGTCAACTGCTCAAACAAGCGATTCGTATTATCATGGACAATGCATTGAAGTATTCAAAACAGGATTCATCCATCTTTATTCGGGTTAACACTCAAGACAATGCCATCACTTTATCCATCACGGATGAAGGTATAGGCATTAGTCCTCAAAGCATTGATAAAGTGTTTGATCGCTTCTATCGTGATGAACAAGCTCGTGTGGTGAAGACCAAGGGTGCAGGATTAGGCTTATCCATTGCCAAGTGGATTGTACAGAAGCACCAAGGCACGATTCACATCATCAGTCGTCAAGACATTGGGACGAAGGTTTCCATGACTTTACCCTTACTTAATCGATAAACAGACAAGACCCTAAGTGCTCACTTAGGGTCTTGTGTTTCTTGCACAATAAACCGTTTATACTTTGCTTTGTCTTGAGGAAGAGGGATGGCTTTGAAGGTAACTTTTATCTTGAGATGAATCTGATATTCCAAACAGGCTTGGGTTAATCGCTCAATGAGTTGAGCTTTAAGATGCGATAAATCATTATGAATTATAGGATCTATGATGAGCTCACAGGATTCATCATTGTGTTGAATAAGTTGATATTCACGAATGTTTTCAGAGGTGGTAATGATCCAACGGCTGATTAAGTCAGGAAATAAAGGTTGTTTGGTACCATCTTCTAAAGTAAAGAAGAACACATCATCATGTCTTCCTAACACATGTTTGATGGTTCTAAAATGACTGCCACAAGGACATGGATCATCCAAAAACAATCAAAATCATTCATTTCATAGCGAATGAGTGGTTGGGCAACGTTAACTAAGTTAGTGATAATCATTTTGTGGGCAACCACATGGGGCTGGGTGATTTCATTCATGTCTTGATCTTTCAGTTCCACCAACACCATGTCTTCATTAATGTGGAGACGACCGTGAGAACAAGCACTAGCCATTTGACCTTCACTGGCTTGGTAGATTTCAATGACTTTGCACTGGAAGGCCGAAGCTAAACGCTGTTTCTCCTCTTCCTCCAAGACTTCTGCATAAGTGACAATCATGTTTAATGGTCTATGAATGTGGTGAACTTGGGGAAGCAGTAAACGACACAAGCTTGGGGGAGCCATAAGAATGTTGATCTTGTGTGTATTGATCTGATCCATAATCTCATCCACAGGTGTCATGGTCGAGAGGTATTTTAAGGAAATCATAGGTGCATTGATGTCATTGAATCCTTGAGAGAACACTCGAAGCATGAATAAGATACGATAAGGCAGAAAACGCAGTGGTAAACCACTGCGTGCTAAAAAAACAAAAGGAAGTTTTTTGGTGAGTGACTTAGGGGTAATGAACAATCCTTTATTACCGCTGGTGCCACTGGATAAGCCTAAGACAAAATGGTCTTGATAGTATCCTAAGTAGTCTTTGTTTTTCTCTTTCTCTACTGCAATCTTCATGGCTTCATCTTTGTGAATACCTACCGTATTGATGGTGTCAAAGTGTTCCATAAGAATGGCTTTATTGATGAGAGGAAGTTGATTCAGTTCATTTAAACTTGTAAGTGGGTGAAGTGTTTTCTGATAATAAGGAGCATGCTTTTTAGCATGGTTAATGAGTTTGTTCAATTGCTTGAGTTGATAGGCTTGAATGTGCTTATGTGAAAACAAGTTGCGATGAACAATCAGTCTAAAGAAATCAACTAGCCCATTCATAGTAAGGTTTCAAGCAGCTTGTCTTCTTTGTTGCTGCCCCCTGTGGGTTTAAGAAAGCGAGTATAGTAGTATTCAATACCATATTTATATCCATGCCTTTCCCATAACATGAGGATTCCACCCCAAAGCAAGGCGAGGACTAAACCAAAAAGCAACGCTTCAGGGATACTTAAACTTAAGGAAGGAATGAATAGTTTAAGAAGTGAGAAAATGAGGGTACTGATGACACTTTCAATGAAAAAAATCGATAACCCCGCTACCCCAAAGCGCTTTAAGAAGGTTGAAACACCATTAAGGGGTTTAAGTGGATGGGTATCATATACTTTTAAGAATAAAAGAATCAACAGCATGAACAACCCATTTTGGGCCATCATGAGCGCAAACCACACAGGATCAATGGCTCGCTCAAGCATGGTATCTGGTAAAGTAATGTATAGCACAATACCACTCACAAACAATAGGATGCCTACAGGAAGAACTCGTTTAACGACTTCTTTAAAATCATGTTTGATCAGTAGTGTAGCCATCCATGCTCCAAACAAGGCAAAGGATAAGTAAGGAAAGATGGGATTATTCTTATTCACAAACCAATTTAATGCTAAAACAAGGATCATGTTGCCTTGATCTAAGGCCGAGAGATAAAGGTTGTATAAAGGAATACGAATGAGGGATAAAGCAAAGAAGCCTAATCCTGAGAGAAGATAAAAGAGGGGTTGAATGGTTTTTAAGAAAGCGTGTTGGAAGCGATAGAATAAGCCTAATAGAAGAATGTTCATACCAATCATGACTAGACTGTCAATGTAGAGAACACGCTCTATATTGGTTCCAATGAGCGTTCCTGAAGCAAAGAGTTCCACTAGAATACTGTTGTTCATGAAACGTTCTGCCATGTTGACGACACCTGGTCCTGTGAAGATGAAGTATAAATAGGCAATAAGAAGAATGAACATACCACTTCTTAGATTATGTTTAAGTGTGGTTTTGATTGGAAGTTGTGTTTCTTGGATTTTTCTAAAGTGTTGGTGAGTGTGCACTAGACCACTGATCATCGCAAACACGCCCGCAAACATAAGCATTAATCCAATTAAAGTGACGATTAAAGGAGGATTGCTTAAATCCAGATCATACAATCCATCAAAGTGATAGAAAGCTGTATGCATGATGAGTAACACAAAGATGCCTAAGCCACGCAACACATCCAAACCTTTGTAGTTCTTTTTCATGGTGTTGTCCTCTGTAAGTTATCTTCATCATATCACTTCTGTTTGAAAAGGAAAGAAGGGAAAAGAGTGGAAAACTTGTAAAAAATTGCAAAATGCAAATAATTACCTATTAAAAAATTGCAAAATGCAAATAAATACAAGTTTGCGACTGTTCATTTGATACAATAAAGCAAAGAGGTTAACCCATGATTACATTACAAGACGTGAGTTATGAGAATTTAAGAGCCGTTATTAAGATTTATGAAACGCTCTCTGAGAGTGATAAGAAGCATGTTGCACCTAATGTGGTGTCTTTAGCTGAAGCTTATCTTAACTATGATATCGCATGGCCAAAAGCCATTGTATTGGATGAAACCATCATAGGATTTGTCATGTTAGGACTAGATAATTACATTGCAAAGGAAGAAGATTGGCCTGTGTATTTCTTGTGGCGTTTTATGATTGGTGGTGAATACCAAGGTAAAGGCTATGGGAAAGCAGTCTTAAAAATGCTTGTGGATAAATGCAAAGCAGAAAACATACGATATCTTTATGTGTCATCAACTAAGTATGATCCAATGCCTTATGAGATGTATACTAAGTATGGATTTGTGGATACAGGGGAAGTGGATGATGGGGAACAGGTGTTGAAGTTAAAGATAGAATAAAGCCAGAGGGAACTCTGGCTTTGCTTATGGTTCTATGACTTCAGGTTCCCACAGAGGGAACACACCTGCTTGCTTCTCGATTAATACACCCATGTATAAGGATCTTCATTTCCATCATTATCGGATATCATCACTTCCACTGTGATGGAGTTAATGGTAGTCCAATCATTGGTGGCATTGTTTACGACGATAGAAACAACAGTCTGTTCTTGTTCTTCATAGTATTCAATGATTGGGTCAATGATATTCTCTTTTAGATTTGATAGGTCACTTTCACTCCAAAAGATTCTTCCTTGGATGTAGATTTGAGGTAATACAAGTCCTTCAGGAAAAGGATTCACAGGACATTCTTCACATACTTCACATTCATCACAGATTGGACATTCTTCAACCTCATCACAAGGTTCTGGTTGTGTGGGAGCACATGCGCTTAGTAATAAACTCATTATCGCAATGATAAGCATTGAATGTGATTTCATTATGGGCCTCCTTTATCATTGTTTGAATCCATTATAGCATGACTAAAAGAAGTGATAATGAAGGCATTTGAGATTACATACCTCTTCTGCGTTTTGAACCATACATGGAGTGTCCAGCAGAAGTAATCCCATATATAAAGATGAAGGACATGGTTAAAAAGCCAAGGATGATCCAAAATAGTACTTTAAAGATGAGTTTCATAGTGTCCCCTCCTAGAATAATCATAACCAATGGTAAGTAAAAGAAGCTCATTGAAGTATAATTATTGTGTATTAGAGTAATATTGTACACGTATAAGTGTAAATAGAAGAATGGTGAGAGTATATTGGTACAGTAGTATCAATCCACCAATGATTAATAAAAATGCTTAAGAAACAAGATTAGGTTAACAACTGGTCAAACACTTTCGTTCATAATTCAATCAAAATATGAACCATTTCATTCAAAAGTTAGTCAAATTTTAAACAAAAGTGTTGACAATGTAAGCGCTTTGCTCTACTATGTAGTCAAAAGTTATTCATTTTATGAATGAATAGTGATTGATTTTCGAAAGGAGAACGAGATGAAGATCAAGAAGAGCATTGAAAGAATTCCGTGGGGGAATGATGGTTGTACCTTTACTGATTGGTGCAGTCCTTAATACATGGTTTCCTTCCGCATTAGAAATAGGAGGATTCACAACCGCCATTGCACGTGGTGCAAGTCCACTCATTGGTGTATTCTTATTCTGTATGGGGGCTGGTATTAGCTTTAAAGCCGCACCTAAAGCATTGATACGTGGTACTGCGATTACGTTCACTAAGTTTGCGATTGGGGTAGTGATTGGCTTAGCGGTTGCTGCTTTATTCCCAGTGAACGGGTTGTTTGGACTTTCCTCCATTGCGATCATTGCCGCAATGACCAACAGTAATGGTGGTTTGTATGCAGCATTGGTTGGACAAATGGGAGATGAAACAGACATTGGGGCTATTTCTATCCTATCAGTCAATGATGGACCATTCTTAACACTCATTGCTTTAGGAACTGCTGGTTTGGCTAGTATTCCATTAATGACTTTAGTAGGTGTGATTATGCCTATTCTATTAGGGATGATTTTAGGTAACCTTGATGATGATATGAGACAATTCCTTACTAAAGGTGGCCCAGTCTTAATTCCATTCTTTGCGTTTGCATTAGGAGCTGGATTAAACTTTGGAACCATCTTAAGTGCAGGTTTCGCTGGGGTTCTATTAGGTGTCTTAACAACTGTCGTCGGTGGTGTATTCAACGTCTTAGCTGATAAAGCTTCAGGTGGTACAGGTGTGGCTGGTGCTGCGGCTTCTTCAACAGCAGGCAATGCGGTCGGAACACCTGCAGCTGTCGCTTTAGCAGATCCTAGCTTAGCGGCTGTCGCTACAGTAGCCACTGCACAAGTTGCTGCTTCTGTGATCACAACAGCTTTACTTACTCCACTCTTTACAACCTTTGTGAAGAAGCAATTTCCAAAAAAAGTGAAAGCATAAACATCAAGACAGAGTGAAAGAATCAAAGCCTTGGTTTTGATTCTTTCTTTTAACACATGAAATGAGGTGCAGGTATGAAATTAGCCATCATTGCGGATGATTTTACAGGATCCAATGATACTGGAGTGCAGTTTGCGAAAAAGGGATTAAGAACAGTAGTGACCACTCATCTTGATGAGTTAGGAGAGAACATCTTAAATGCGGAAGTGGCGGTTATTGATACCGAAAGTCGTTTTGATACCCAAGAGAAGGCGTATCAAAAAGTGTTTGAGGTTTCAAAGAAATTAAGCGACCATTCGATTCCTTTTGTTTATAAGAAATTAGATTCCACTTTCAAAGGTAATGTGGGTGCTGAGATTGCAGCATGCATGGAAGGCTTTGGATATGATTTTGCGATACTCATTCCTGCACTTCCTTCCAATGGTCGTCAGACCATTGAAGGTAATGTGGTGGTAAACAACACTTTACTTCATTTAACTGAAGTGGCCAATGATCCAAAGACCCCTGTGAAGCAATCGTACATTCCAGATATTCTATCAGTACAGACACAAAAGAAATCGTTGGTGGTGGTTAAACCCAATCATGGTTATGATGTCTTGGAGGTGGTGGAACTCATTAAACACCATCGCACATCTGGAGTTGAAGTGTTGATTTTTGATGCACATGATAATGAAGATTTGAAACATTTAGCGGCAGCTTTAAGGGTGTATAATGAGAGATGTTTAATCGTAGGGACTGCAGGTTTAGCTGAGTTTTTAACGGATGCCTTACAACTTAAATCTCGTCGTTGTGTTTTATCCATCATTGGCAGTGTCAGTGATGTGACTCGTCAACAAATCGAGTATGCAACAAAACATCATCAACTCATGATTGTGGACTATTCTATTGAAGCCATGCATGATGAAGCACTCAGTCATGAGTTGATTGCTCAAGTAGTGAAAGAATTAAAGAGTGGGGGTCATGTGGTGGTCAGAACCGCGGGTTCGAAAGAGGATGTGCTGAAAGCACAAGCTAAAGCGAAAGAATTAGGGTTAACCCCATTTGAAATGAGCGATCGTATTGCGGAGAAATTGGGTGATTTAACCTCGCGTGTCGTGGATGAAGCGAGTGATGTGCTTAGTGGTATTTATATTACAGGAGGGGATACCCTCATTAAGATAGCTAAGCATTTAGGGATTGAAGGAATGGTCATCGTGAAGGAAGTGCTTCCTGCGATTCCTTTAGGACGTTTCATTTCTTCAAAGTATCAAGACATTAATATTGTGACTAAAGCAGGTGGTTTTGGGAAGGTGGAAGCCTTCGAAGTCATATTAAACGAATTGAGGTAAAACAATGAACAACAAACCAATTATTTTAACCATGGGAGATCCTGCAGGGATTGGACCAGAAGTCATTCTTCAAAGCTTTAAAAAACCAGAAGTGAATTCACTTCCAGTGGTGGTTTTTGGTGACTTTGAAGTGATGGCGTTGTTCAAGCAATTACTGAACATCACAGAGTTTGAATTGAAAGCATTGTCTTCGATTGAAGAAGCCTCTTTTGATGCTCATGTGTTGAATGTCGTGGACTTCAAGAACATAGACATGGCTTCCTATAAGATGGGTGAAGTGAGTCGTATGTGTGGACAAGCTGCGTTTGAATACGTGATCGCATCCATTAAGGCTGTGCAAGCAGGGCTTGCCCGTGGAGTGACCACAGCACCACTTAACAAAGAAGCGATGCATTTAGCAGGTCATTATTACCCAGGACATACTGAAATCTTTGCAGAATACAGTGGTTCAAGTGATTATGCGATGATGTTGTATGATGAAAAATTATCCGTGATTCATGTTTCCACTCACATCTCTTTATCTCAAGCGATTTCAACGTTGACTCAAAAACGAGTTGAACAAGTCATTGAACTGGCTGGTGTGAATGTTGAGAAGATTAAAGGGCGAAAAGCAAAGATTGCGGTAGCAGGATTGAATCCTCATGCGAGTGAAAATGGATTGTTTGGTGATCAAGAAGAAAAGATCATTACACCTGCGATTGAAGCCATGAAGTCAAAGTGTGATGTGATTGGTCCTATTTCACCTGATACCGTGTTTGTGAGAGGACTAAAGAAAGACTTTGATATTGTGGTGGCCATGTATCATGATCAAGGGCATATTCCTTTCAAGTTATATGCGTTTGATTCAGGAGTGAATACTTCTGTAGGACTTCCTATTGTTCGTACCTCAGTGGATCATGGTACTGCCTTTGATATTGCGGGACAAGGGATTGCAGGGGATAGCAGTATGGTTGCCGCGATTTTATTGGCAAATAAACTAAGCCTATAATATAATCATATCAAAGAAGATTGAGGTGTTCCTTTGATTGAGAAATTAAACAAGATACAAGAGTATATCTTTGCGCACAAACAAGTCAGTTTAAAGGATTTGATGGAGGTCTTTGAGTTATCGGAAAGTACAGTACGACGTTACATTAATAAACTGGAAGAACAAGATCTTATTCGTAAAGAGTATGGGTATGTCTTGGCTAATACCAATGATAACTTAGTGAACATTAAAGCACGCATCGATTATCTATCTAGTGAGAAGCAAAAGATTTCTCAACTGGCTTCTTTTTACATTCATGATGGGGATACCATATTTGTGGATTCAGGGACCACCCACATGCATTTAACGCAGTGGTTAAAAGACAAGAAGGATGTCACTGTAGTGACTAATAATCTTTTGTTTGCGATTAAAGCCGTGGACGAAGATATACCATGTGAGGTGATCCTAATGCATGGTTCAGTGAACAAGAAAACCATCTCTGTCTCAGGAGATGCCTCCATTAGATTATTGGATGAGTTTTACTTTGATGCTTGTTTCATTACAGTGAGTGGGATTTCACTTACTAATGGTTGTTCAAACAGAACATCTCCTGAAGCACAGATAAAACGAAAAATATTAAGTAGAAGTAAACTAAAGGTACTGATGGCTGATAATTCGAAGTTTGATCATGTCTTTCCTTTCTCATTTGGAAAGATCAATGATTTTGATGTGATTCTCACTAATGAAAGGCCTTCCCTTGAATACTTAGAAGAAGTGAAAGCAGGGAAGACAAGGATAGTGTGGGAGTAAGACATAACGTAAAACTTAATTACTTGACAATTTTAAAATAATAAGAATTATATAGGTATTTTAATGATGTGATGTACATGGATTAAGAGCTTTTTTCTTCGATTATTATTTTTCTATATTATTGATTTATTGACTAATTAGTTCACAGACATAATGATTGAAATACAATTTAAAATTACTCGGGTTGTTCTGGGTACAGCCGTTTGATCGTGACATCCTGAGCCTTGTCATTTGCAAGTCGCAGATTGCGCACCGAACTCTCAAGCGCTTTCTTGGTTTTTTG
>JAJOHZ010000007.1 GCA_021209625.1 Erysipelotrichaceae bacterium
TGCCTTACCCATCTTAGCCAGTTGTGCATAGGCATAAAAGTAGTAGAATGCCTGTGGCAGGAAACGTGCCACATTAATGGAGTTAGCCGATGTCAGTTGCATGTGAGCATTCAGCTCCTTGTCCATGAAAGCCGTTTTTTACGAGTGCCTGGCAGTCGTCGAATGTTCCTTCAATTTCCAGGGCTGTAATATTCTGACCCAAAGTGGTGAACTGGCATTCCTGAATGGGGCTGACTTTCCCTTTGGGGTATAATACATACACATGGATACCCGGTACACCCAAAAAAGCCATTGGCAACGGCACTTCCGGTATCTCCCGAGGTGGCAACCAATACGTTGACCTCTTTCTTGCCTTGTTTACGTATAAAATGACCTAACAGACGGGCCATAAATCTGCCGCCTACATCTTTAAATGCAAGCGTGGGGCCGTGATATAACTCCAGACTATAAATGAGTCGTTTACATGCACCACCGGAGCATCGAAGGGAAGTGTGTTCGTATACAATTTGTTTTAAGGTATCGGCATCAACATCTTCACCGAAAAAGGCATCGGCAACTACGTATGAAATTTCCTGAAAAGACATATCCTTCATTTTTTCGAAGAAAGATGATGGTAATGCCTTTATCTTTTCTGGCATATACAGACCCTTGTCGCCTGCCAGTCCTTTAACTACCGCCTCTTCCAAGGTGGCAAGAGGAGCCAGTCTGTTTGTACTATAATATTTCATCTTGTTAGTCTTTAAGAAATTCACGCATAAACTCATCCTCTTTCAACTCTCCGTAATATCCTTCTTTAGCCGCATATTCATCGTAGCGTTGTACTGCATCGGGTGTTTGTCCGGGCTTGTAGATTATAAATGGGATAGGCTCATTAGTATGCGTCCGAATTGAACATGGAGTGGGGTGATCGGGTAAAACAGCTATTGCCACCGGTTCATCCCATGTCTGCAGTGTTTCAAAGATGGGTTTGATAGCCCGCTTGTCAAGATACTCGATAGTCTTGATTTTTAAATCTACATCCCCTTCGTGTCCAGCTTCGTCGCTTGCCTCCACATGCAGGTAGACAAAGTCGTTTGTCTTCAGCGCCTGCAGGGCAGCTTCTGCTTTTCCCTCGTAGTTGGTGTCGTATAGCCCTGTGGCTCCCTCGACAGTTAAAACCTCCAATCCGGCATATACGCCGATACCTCTGATAAGGTCGACTGCCGAGATAACAGCCCCTTTTTCAAAACCATACATCTGCTGCATGGTTTCCATGGCGGGACGGTAACCCGGCGACCAGGGCCAGATACTGTTGGCGGGATCTTACAATTCGTGATCGATTAAGACAGATTGCCTTTTTAAACAAAGGAATTCGAATTTCCTTGTTTGATGAAAGAAATGAAGAAAACCTAGTAAGTACTGAATATTACTATGAAGGTGGAATCAAAGAGTATGTTGAGTACATTAACAAAATAAACACCTATCACAATGATGTTATATATGTTGAAGGAGAAGAAGAGAATATTATTGTTGAAGTAGCAATGCAATACAACGATGGATATGCTTCTAACGTCTACTCTTTCTGTAACAATATCAATACTCATGAAGGTGGTACTCATGAAGAAGGATTTAGATCAACATTAACTCGACTAATAAATCAGTATGGTAAAGAGAATAATTTCATTAAAAAAGATGAAGATGCGCTTATTGGTGAAGATGTTCGTGAAGGATTAACAGCAATCATCTCCATTAAACATCCTGACCCACAATACGAAGGACAAACAAAGACAAAACTTGGGAATGCTGAAGTAAGACGTATTGTTTCAAACGTTATGGGTGCTCAATTTGAACGTTTCTTATTAGAAAACCCAAGTCAAGCTAAGACAGTCATTGAAAAAGCTATTATTGCTTCAAAAGCTCGCTTAGCTGCTAAAAAAGCTCGTGAATTAACTCGACGTAAAGGTGCTTTAGAAAATATCGTCCTTACCTGGTAAATTGGCAGATTGTTCTTCAAATGATTCATCAATTTGTGAAAATCTATCTAGTGGAAGGTGATTCCGCGGGTGGATCGGCAAAACTTGGAAGAAATCGTGAATTTCAAGCAATATTACCATTACGTGGTAAGGTTATTAACGTTGAAAAAGCACAAAGACATAAGATATTTGATAATAATGAAATTCGTTCCATGATTACAGCTTTCGGTTGTGGTTTTGGTGAAGAGATGGATTTAGAAAAATTAAGATATCACAAGATTGTAATCATGACCGATGCGGATGTGGATGGATCACATATTAGAACACTTATTCTTACTTTCTTCTATCGATTCTTAAAGCCTTTAATTGAGGCAGGGCATATTTATATTGCTCAACCTCCTTTATATAAGGTTTCAAAAGGTTCAACCATTAGATATGCGTATTCTGATCAAGAATTAGAAGACATTAAGGCTGAAATAGGAACGGATAAATTCAATATACAGCGATACAAAGGTTTAGGTGAAATGAACCCTGAACAGCTATGGGAAACAACCATGGATCCTGAGGTAAGAACGCTTATTCAAGTTGATGTTGAGAATGCTATGGAAGCAGATAACGTTTTTGAAATGTTAATGGGTGATGATGTAGAGCCAAGAAGAGATTTTATTGTTGAAAATGCCCGCTTTGTTAAGAACTTAGATATCTAGAAAGGAGTCATCATGAACGATCAAAAGATAAAAAATATTAATATTGCATCTGAAATGAAGACTTCATTTCTTGACTATGCGATGTCAGTTATTGTTGCAAGAGCATTACCTGACGTAAGAGATGGTTTAAAACCAGTTCATCGCAGAATTTTGTTTGCTATGAACGATTTAGGCATGCATAGTGATAAAGCTTACAAGAAATCAGCACGTATTGTAGGTGAAGTCATTGGTAAATATCACCCACATGGTGATTCAGCAGTTTTATGAAACCATGGTTCGTATGGCTCAAGACTTTTTCATATCGTCACATGCTTGTTGATGGCCATGGTAACTTTGGTTCAATTGATGGTGATAGTGCTGCAGCAATGCGTTATACCGAAGCTAGAATGTCTAAAATCGCAATGGAATTGGTTAAAGACATCAACAAAGACACCATTAATTACACTGATAACTATGATGGTGAAGAACAAGAGCCAGTTGTTTTACCATCTTATTTCCCAAATTTACTCGTTAATGGAGCAACAGGAATTGCAGTTGGTATGGCAACCAATATTCCACCTCACAACTTAGGAGAAACGATTGATGCCACTATCGCATTAATAGAAAATCCAACACTATCTACCATTGAACTCATGGAAGTCATTCAAGGTCCTGACTTTCCAACTGGTGGAATTATTATGGGTCGCTCAGGCATCCATTCTGCTTTTGAAACAGGTAGAGGATCTGTCACTGTACGCTCAAAAGTAGATATCAATGAGTTGCATAATGGCAAGAAGCAAATTGTAGTGACAGAAATTCCTTATCAAGTCAATAAAGCTAATTTAGTTGAAAAAATTGCTGGGCTGGTAAGAGATAAACTGATTGAAGGAATTACAGATTTACGTGATGAATCCAATCGTCATGGCATTAGAATTGTGATTGAAACACGTAAAGACATTCAAGCAGAAGTGTTATTGAATCAATTGTATCGAATGACAGCACTTCAAACGACGTTTGGGATCAATACCTTAGCATTAGTTGATGGAAGTCCTAAGCAATTAGGGTTAAAAGAAGTATTACATCATTACATAGCACATCAAATAGAAGTGGTAAGACGAAGAACGCAGTTTGAATTAAACAAAGCATTGGATCGCGCTCACATTTTAGAAGGTTTACGTATAGCACTTGATAATATCGATCGAATCATTTCAATCATTCGTGGATCAATGGATGATGAACAAGCCATCAATTCAATGATGAGTGAGTTCGGACTCACAGAGATTCAGTCTAAAGCGATTCTTGATATGAGACTAAAACGTCTTACTGGATTAGAAAGAGATAAGATTGAAGGCGAATATAACGATTTGATGGTCGCAATTACAGATTATCGAGATATATTAGCTAACGAGCACAGAGTTTTCGACATTATTAAAACACAATTATTGGAGATTAAGCGTCGTTTTGCGGATTCAAGACGCACAGAGATTGTAGATAGTCATGATGATGTGCTTGATGAGGACTTAATTCCAGTTGAAGATGTTGTGATGGCGTTAACTCTTAATGGGTACATTAAACGTACAACAGCAGACTCATTCCAAACTCAAAACCGAGGAGGAAAAGGGATTAAGGGCATGAGTACCCATAGTGATGATATTGTTGATCAATTCATACACATGTCAACTCATGATTCTCTCATGTTATTCACTAATTTTGGTAAAGTCTATCGAATAAGAGGATTCCATGTTCCATCTGCAAGTCGAATTTCTAAAGGGCTTCCGGTTGTTAACTTACTCAATTTAGAAAAAGAAGAGCGAGTTAAAGCCATGGTTCCAGTTTCAAAAGAAACAAGTTATAAATATCTTGTCTTTGCAACCAAAAACGGACTAGTTAAGCGAGTCAGTCTTGATCAGTTTGATTCAATACGCCAGAACGGGAAAATTGCCATCTCACTCAATGAATCAGACGAGTTAGTGGCAGTTAAACCAACAACAGGCGAAGATTTGATTATTCTTGCTGGAAACAATGGTAAGGCAGTTAAATTTGATGAAAGCGGCTTAAGACCAACAGGTAGAACAGCAATGGGGGTTAAAGGGTTTAATCCTGATGGCCAAGAATTGATTGGATTAACAACAGACAAAGAAGGACCTTTCATCTTATCAGTTACTGAAAAAGGTTATGGTAAGAAGAGCCCACTTGAAGATTATCGATTGACTCAACGTGGAGGCAAAGGGGTTAAGACTGTCTCAATTACTGAAAAGAATGGCAAGCTTGTTTCTGTCAGAGCGGTTTGTGGAGATGAAGACATTCTGATTGTCACTGATTTAGGACAAGTTATTAGAATTAGTCTAAATGATGTAGGTACTTATGGACGAGCTGCACAAGGTGTGAAACTTATCCGTGTTGATGAAGATGCGAAAGTTTCTGCTGTCGCAATCATCGAGAAGGAGACAGAAAACGAAGAAAATGAGGTTGCATTATAATGCAACTTCATTTTTATTCATTGAAGTGTTAGAATACCCATATATTGTTTCACGTGAAACATAGGAGAATCGCATGTTAGATATCAAACAAGTAAGAGAAAATACTCAAAAGCATCATTGACCGCCTAAACACAAAGAGGTCAAGACTTTTCTTTTTACACGACGTCGTAAAGGCGGATGAAAAGAGAAGAGAATTACTTCAAGAAGTGGAAAGCCTAAAAGCATTTAGAAATGAATCATCCAAGAAGATTGGAATGATGAAGAAAAATGGTGAAGATACATCCAGTCTCATGAATGAAGTATCCAATGCCAACGAAAGAATAAGCACAATTGACAAAGAACTGTCTGAAATTGAAAATTCTATTCAAAACACCTTGAATGTGGTTCCAAATGTTCCACGTGAAACAGTGATTGTTGGTAAAGGTGAAGAAGACAATAAAGAAATAAGAAAAAACGGTGTCATTCCACAGTTTAGTTTTACTCCAAAAGCTCATTGGGAAATTGGGGTTAATCTAGGAATTCTTGATTTCGAAGGTGGAGCAAAACTGACCGGATCAAGATTCACGGTCTATAAAGGATTAGGAGCTAGGTTAGAACGAGCACTCATTAACTTCATGCTTGATCTGCATGTGAGTCAACACGGGTATGAAGAAATGCTTCCTCCATTTATGGTGAACGCAAATAGCATGTATGGAACTGGACAATTACCTAAATTTGAGGAAGATTTGTTTAAAGTTGAACCATTTGGTTACTATTTAATCCCAACAGCTGAAGTTCCAGTAACTAATTATCATGCTAATGAAATTCTATCCAATGACGATTTACCAAAATTCTATACAGCTTATACGCCTTGTTTTAGAGCAGAGGCTGGAGCAGCGGGTAAAGACACTCGTGGAATCATTCGTCAACACCAATTCAACAAAGTCGAGTTAGTTAAATTTGTTAAACCAGAAGACTCAATTGATGAATTAGAAAAACTCACTCAAAATGCTGAAGAAGTACTTAAGTTGTTAGAACTCCCTTATAGAACAATGATGTTATGCACTGCTGACCTTGGCTTCTCCAGTGCTCAAACGTACGATTTAGAAGTTTGGTTACCTTCATTTGGTGGTTATCGTGAGATTTCAAGTTGCTCAAGCTTTGAAGATTTTCAAGCACGTCGTGCAAATATTCGATTTAAAAGAGACGAAAAATCGAAACCTGAATTTGTTCATACATTGAATGGATCAGGATTGGCGGTAGGACGTACTGTGGCAGCAATCCTTGAAAATTATCAAAATGAAGATGGTTCTGTTACTATCCCTAAAGTGTTAAGACCCTATTTTGGTGGACTAGAAAAGATTGAAAAAAAATAAGAAACATGTATAATTAGTTGTGCTACCGCAATAGCATCCATCGAACCAGGTCAGGGTCGGAAGACAGCAGCCTTAAGGTGGCTCTGCTATGTGTGGTGGCTTTTTTGTTAGGAGAACACCATGAAAACAACTGAATTCATGCAAGAAGCTCTCATTGAAGCGCAGGAAGCATTTAAAAACAATGAAGTCCCTGTAGGGTGTGTTATTGTGCATCAAGGAAACATCATTGCTCGTGCACACAATAATAAAGAACGAGATCAACACACGTGCTCACACGCAGAAATACTTGCAATCACCAAAGCCAATAAAGCACTGAATTCATGGAGACTTGAAGATTGTACACTTGTTGTAACACTTGAACCATGCATGATGTGTGCAGGTGCTATTCAACAAGCTCGAATACCGTATGTGGTTTATGGAGCACAAGATAAGAAGTTTGGAGCTTACGGGGGATGTTTTGATTCAACTCTTATAAAAGGGTTTAATCATTATCCAAACGTTTCATCAGGAGTGCTAGAGAAAGAATCAGTGAGCTTACTAAAAATCCTTTTTTGAAACAAAAAAGAAAATCAAAACAATTAGTCTAGGCTATTGTTTTTATGTGGTGTTAATTTTGGTATAATGTCTTTACAAAAGGATGGTAAACCATGGCATACAAAGCTCTTTACAGAATGTATCGTCCTCAAACATTTGAAGAAGTAGTTGGACAGCAACATATCGTCGTAACATTAAAAAATGCAATCAAAACAAACAAGTTAAGTCATGCTTATCTCTTTTCGGGTCCCAGGGGGACTGGTAAAACATCAGTAGCAAAAATCCTGGGTAAAGCCATCAATTGTACATCAAATGATGAAAAACCATGTGAAAGATGCGCATCATGTTTATCCATTAGCAAAGGTAATCATCCAGACATCATTGAGATAGATGCTGCAAGTAACAATGGGGTCGATGAAATTCGTGAACTGATTGATAAAGTGAAGTACGCTCCCTTAGAATTAAAAACTAAAGTATACATAATTGATGAAGTACATATGTTAACAACAGGTGCTTTTAATGCACTTCTAAAGACACTAGAAGAACCACCATCACATGTTATTTTTATTTTAGCTACCACTGAACCACACAAGGTTATCCCAACCATTATTTCTAGATGTCAACGGTTTGATTTTACGAAAGTATCTAATTCAGATATTGAGACACGACTTGATTCCATTCTTAAAGAAGAAGAAATTAATGTGGATGCCGGAGTTACTCGTTTGGTTTCGCAACTTGCAGATGGTGGAATGAGAGATGCTCTATCCATCCTTGAGCAAATCATCGCTTATAGTGGTGAAAAGATTACAGTTGATGATGTTTATAAAGTATATGGTTTAACAACGAGTCAAGAAAAAATCGCTTTACTAAGAACCATTTCAAACAGTCAAGTTAAAGAGATTCTTCAATTTTTAAAAGAAATCTCAATTAAAAGCCATGATATTAAAAAACTAACAGTTGATCTTATCGACTGCTTAAAAGATGGTTTAATTTACCATTTTACTCAATCAACAGAAAATCTAACAGTACTAAATGAAGATGAGGCAAAACAATTAAATTCATTTTTTAATGCTGATCAAAGTATAGAACTGATGGATATCTTAATGGATACATTAGAAAAATATCGATTATCCGTTAATTCCATGTCTTATTTTGAGGTTGCCTTGTTAAAAATGGTTCACCATCTTCAAGTCAAACAAATGCCAACGATTCAAGTAGCCACTTCACCACAGTTAAAAGAAGTTATGAAAACCGAGGTCACTGAACATAAAGTGGAATCAACACCACAAGTTATTCCATTTGTAGATGATATGGATGAAGAAGAAAGTGTCATCACATCTACTGAGTTAGATATCAATGAACCTGAAGAGTTTGAAGAAGAATTGCTGGTTCAAGATGAAGCAATTAATGAAGTTGATACAATTGAAGAACATGATAAAGTTCCATACACCCCTCAAACTGAAGCTGAGATAATGGACAGTTTGTTTGAACTTCCAACTTCAAAAACAACGGACACTTTATCAACCAAAGATCTTCTATTGGGATTAATGCAAACCGCAGATAAAGAAGCTCGATTCAATGATGAGAAATTATGGAAACTAAAGCCATATCTTCATCATCTTGAGTATGCAAAGATAGCAAGACTTTTAAGAAACTCCACTATTAAGTTGAGTTCACCGACGTTTATAGTTGTGGAAGTTGACGTAGAAGAAGAAAAACACATGATTAGTGATCAAAAGTTCGATTCATTGATCAAAGACTTTATGAATGAACTCTTTAAAGTAAGAAAAAAGCTGTTCTGTGTAACGAAATTTGAGTGGTCTGTTGCATTGGATGCATTTAAAGAACTTAGAGATAAACCTCAATTATTACCACCTCCCATTCATGTCCCTTTAGACGAAGATGATTCCATTGATGACGATACAAAACTTCAACTTAAAATTAAAGATATTGTGGGTCACCATGTTGAAGTGATAATAGAGGAATAATATGTACCCTTCATCATTACAAAAATTAATTGAAGAATTAAGAAAACTTCCTGGAGTAGGTAATAAAACAGCTGAACGATTTGCATTGGATATATTGGATCGCAGAGATCAAGACATTGAGCCATTGGTTAATTCACTTATAGGTGTTCATCAATCCATTAAAAGATGTCAACAATGTGCACACTATGCAGAAGATGATTTATGTGATATCTGTAAGGACTCACACCGAACACAATCCATCATCTGTGTTGTTTCAAGCCCAAAGGATGTGATCGCATTAGAAAGAAGTGGTCAATATAAAGGATTGTATCATGTGTTACATGGCGCAATTTCCACAATGAAGGGGATTCTACCCTCAGACATTAATCTTGAATCACTTATTCAACGGTGTAATGAAACAGTCAAAGAAGTGATTGTTGCAACCAATACTAATGTTGAAGGTGAGACAACAGCAATGTACATCGCTAAACGATTAGAAAATCATCCATGTGATGTCACACGTTTAGCATCAGGTCTGCCGATGGGTGGACTCCTAGACTATACTGATGATTTAACCCTAATTAAGGCTATTGAGGGTAGAAAGAAAATATAGTATGAAAACAGACATTCAAATCGCACAAGAAAACGAGATGTTCGCCATAGAAAAGATTGCACGAAGAGCAAAAATTGATATGGATTATATTGAAATGTATGGTAAATACCGTGCTAAGATTGATTTGAAGTTGTTTGATAAACTTGAAGGTGCAAACAATGGAAAACTCGTCCTTGTGACCGCCATCAATCCTACCAAAGCAGGTGAAGGAAAGTCTACCACAACAGTTGGTTTATGTGATGGTTTGGCTCAGATTAATAAACACGTGATTGGAGCACTTAGAGAACCTTCTTTAGGACCTATTTTTGGTATGAAGGGAGGAGCAACCGGGGGAGGTTACGCTCAAGTCGTACCAATGGAAGATATTAATCTACATTTCAATGGAGATATGCATGCAATTACAACAGCGAACAACCTCATTGCTGCTGCCATTGATAACCATCTATACCATGGAAATGAACTCAATATCAATCCAGAACGCATTGTGTTCAAACGAGCTATGGATATGAATGATCGTGCTCTAAGAATTGTTGAAGTAGGAAGACCAGACAAAAGAAGTGTTATTCGAAGAGATGGATTTAACATTACTGTGGCTTCAGAAGTTATGGCCATTCTTTGCTTATCAACCTCATTAGAAGACTTTAAGAAACGAATTAATAAAGTGATCTTAGCCTATACCCATGATAATAAGGTTATTACAGTAAAGGATTTAAAGATTGCTGGTGCGGTAGCTATGATTATGAAAGATGCCATAAAGCCCAATCTAGTTCAAACATTAGAACACACTCCAATGATTATTCACGGGGGTCCATTTGCGAACATTGCTCATGGATGTAATTCAATCATTGCGACAAAACTTGCTTTAAAACTTGCTGATTATGTTGTAACAGAGGCAGGATTTGGAGCAGATTTGGGTGCTCAAAAATTCATGGATATCAAATGCAATGTTGCTAACATTAAACCTAATGCCATTGTTTTGGTTGCAACCATTCGAGCTTTAAAACTCAATGGAGGTCTCGTATTCGAAGAATTAGGTCAAGAAAACATAGAAGCATTACTCAAAGGAACTGAAAACTTAGCAAAACATTTAGAAAATTTAGCTCACTATAAAGTGCCTGTTGTTGTTGCGATCAACCGTTTTAACACAGATACTCAAGAAGAACTAAAAACATTATTAGAATGGTGCAAAAATTTAGGCGTCAAGGCTGTGATTAATGAATCATGGGCTAAAGGAGGACAAGGTGCTGTGGCATTAGCTGAAGCGGTGGTGCACGAATGTGAGAAACCAAGCCAATTTACTCCACTTCTAAAAGACATCCATGGTATTAGAGAGAAAATTGAGACCATTGCCATGACAATCTATGGGGCAAAATCAGTTATATACAGTGAACAAGCTGAAGAAGCTTTGGAAATCATTAACCAGCTTGGTTACAACAATCTTAATGTCTGTATGGCAAAAAACCAATACTCACTCAGTGATGATCCAAAAAAACTAGGAAGACCCAAAGATTTTGATATCACCATTAAAGAACTTCGCATTTCAGCTGGAGCAGGATTTGTGGTTGCTTTGACAGGAGATGTGATGACGATGCCAGGCCTTCCCAAAGTTCCAGCTGCAGAAAACATGGATATTGACGAACTTGGTCATATTGTAGGTTTATTCTAATGGCTTCAATTGCATACATTTGTGACATGAAAATGATTGACTACCATCGACTCTTTGGTCATCAAACGATGAACTTTTGGAGACTCACAAATGCAAAGCAATTTACAAAATTTAAACAAGGGGATTATCTCTTCTTCTTAGCTAAAGGAAGTGAACATCCACAAACAAGAGAAAAAGGTTTGGTAGGTTATGGAAAACTCGCTCATACTACCTCTTGCAGTGTTTCAAAAATGTGGAAGCTTTATGGAACATACAATGGCTATGAAAACGAAAATGATTTCAAAGAAGCCATAAAAAAAGTGTCAAAACTTAATACGTTGCCTAAAACGCTTAATGGATTATATTTAGATCAAGTCGTCTTCTTCAATGGACCACTCTATTTATCAGAAATTGATGGCACCGTATCAAGAAATCTTGAAAGCTTCATGTATTTAGATAAAGAAGGGGTCTCCTTAACTCTAAAAGTATTAGACAAGGCGAAAGAAATCGGTATAAACACATGGCAAGCTGCATTGGATGATGAACTTAATGAATCAACATTTGATTTAGATTACATCGAGACGGTTGTATCTCATCAAGTTTATGAGTATTTCCCTACCTTAACCAGCACACTCAAACATCACAAGCAATTTATAGAAGCTTTCCCTGATTATAAATCTGTAAAAGAAATCAAAGGTGTTTTTTATCATCGTGACAAAAAAAACGTGTGTTATTCCACTTTCACCAAACATTAAAGAAGAAACCTTCTATGCAACTTTAGCCAAGGCCAATCTTATTAAGAATTATTGTCTTAAACATCACATCGAAATGAATGTCACCTTATACTCACAAGAATGGGATGAGAAGAAAAAACAAGCATGCATTGAATTAGAACTCAATATTAGTCAAAAGGATAGTACTCTTTAATCTGTACTATCCTTTTCTTTCATTAAGCGTTGAAACTTAGATTCACTTGGTTTGTATTCAATATTCCATAACTTTAATTGGTCAAGGAAGTGACTCTTTGCGTCATCAAATCCTTCATGCAATTCATATTCAATCTCAATGTCTGAAGTATACTTAAATACATTAAAATCCAAACACCAAACACCATATTCATCCTGATAGGAATAGCGATAAGTGGTTGTTTTTCCTAAGTAGTCAAACTCTTCATTGGAAGTAAATTGTTTCGTGAAATCAATAATCTTATCAGTTGAGATTGAATTGGCTACTACATCGCATTCATATTCATCCACATGGGAGTCTTGTTTTAGTTTAGCCGTAAATCGGTATTGTCCATTCTTTTCTCTTATTCTTAAAACACCACGATGAGATGTGAAGTAACGATCTTTTGTATCATAATAAAAATTAGTCTGCAATTGACCTTGAGTAAAGACACCTTGAGCTAACAAAGCACTGGCTGCATCACCACTGACAAATGTCTTGTATTCTATCTCAGCAAATTTTTCCATAACCACAACCTTCTATGGGTATGATACAATAACATCATCTAAAAAGGAAGTTATTGCCATGCAACGGTTCTATATTGTCGAAAAAGAAGATCAAGAATCCAAACGTCTTGGACAAAAAATCAAAGATGCATTAATCCTCAATAACAAATCTTTGGATGCTACTCACCCTCAATGTGTAATATCAGTTGGAGGAGACGGCACTTTTCTTCACGCGGTACATAAATTCAAACATCACGATGATGTTGTATTTGTCGGACTTCATACTGGAACCCTAGGATTTTTTACCGATTTTGAAGCTGATGAGGTGGATATCTTAATTGAAAACCTTGTTAACTCAACCCCCATCATTGAAAGCACACCTTTACTGGAAGTCATCATCACTCAAGATCAAATCATCACCACATTAGAAGCCCTTAACGAAATAAGAGTAGAGAACATTGTTAGAACTCAAGAAATTCAAGTTTACATCAACCAAGAAATGATGGAAATCTTCAGAGGCAATGGACTATGTGTAAGTGGTCAGGCAGGCTCAACTGCATATAACCGATCCCTTAAAGGAGCAATCATAGCTCCAGGTCTTGATGTATTGCAACTCACTGAAATCTCTGGAATTCATCATAGAGCTTATCAATCGATTGGATCACCCTTAGTATTACCCAAAGACACCCTTATCACATTTATCTCAGACAACTTCAATGGCGCAAAAATCCTTTATGACTATCATGTGTTGGATTGCGATAATGTCACTAAAGTTGAAATTAAAACAAGTACAAAAAAGGTCAATATGGCAAGATATCGACCAACATCATACATTAAACGGCTCCATTGTTTATTCTAATGAGCCGTTTTATTTTTTGATTCACTGCTCATATGAAAAATGACGGCTAAAGGAATCATATATGACAATAGACTTGATCCTCCTGCAGATATGAGGGGTAAGGTAATCCCTGTGATAGGAAACAACCCAACGACCATACCCATATTCTGGATTTGTTGAAAGAAAAGCATACCCAGTAATCCAGCGACCATATACTTTTCTTTTAAACCATCAAATCGTAATGCGACAAGAATGAGTTTTAAATTAAATAATAAACTCACTAAAATGGTTATTCCTACTCCAATTAGACCATAATTCTTTGCTATTACTGCAAAGATGAAATCATTTTGTGGTTCAGCAAACGAAATCGCAATAGTTGCAGCGCCATGACCAGTAACCCCTGCAGAACCAACAGCCATTAAAGCTGTATACAGTTGAGCACCCCAGGTTAAGATATACTGTTCAGGACGAAGCCATCCATAAAAACGTGTAAGCCGATAACCGCCACCCACCAATTGACCTAATAATTGTGGATTAGTTTCAAACAAGTAAATAACACCACCAAACAATGCAACTGCACCAATGCCACCCACCACTATCCACTGAGGTTTAATTGCAGACATGGATAACATGACAATCAAGGAAATGACGATAACCAAAGGAATACCGGTATCAGGTTGTAGAACAATGAGAACCAATGGTAAAGCCAATATCTTTCCAATCTTTAAAAACAAGACAATATCATCCCAGTAACTCATTTTGAGGCGATATTGTTGGTGCTGATGAATGATATCAGATGCACGAATAATTAAAATGATTTTCATGAATTCACTGGGTTGTAATGTACCAACACCAGGGATTTGAATCCAAGCTCGCGCACCATTAATAGGTGCAATCAAGGGCAGATTAATGAAAGAATCTATAATAAGCAAACCAAGTAAGAACACAAGAATCCAATAAAAGATAATCGACATTGAGAATAGTCGATCTACTCCCATATAAATAAGAAAGGCTAAAGTTAAAAAACCAAGCACATACCAAATCACTTGTTTTATGAGAAAATCTAAACCATTCACATTGGAAGGAGTCAAAGGAATAGCTCCATAAAGTGCAATAATTGAGATTAAAGCAAGAGATAATATTAATGTTACAAGCATCCAGTCAATTTTAAATCGTCGAGATGATTCATTTAATCGTTGTAAAGTCATGGAACCACCTTTCTTCATTGTCAGTCTTTGGTATAAATGGTATCATAATCGCGAGGTAATTGCATGAAAAGATGGCATAGTTTATTTGATGGTATGAGTGCATCACTCAAATACTATTTAGTACTCACACTAATTTTTGGTCTTGTTCACTCTTTGGCTATTCCTATCATTTCTAGCATCATTCGAATTGAAACACAAAATTCCATTCGTTTACTTGAAATCATACGATTAGTCTTGGCTTTTCTATTGCAACTATTTCCATTTGTTGTCTTAGTTTCATTAGCGCAAAGAAAACTCAAACACACAGGAGCAGTGGTTGCTTCCATCATTAGCGGCATCACCATTTATGCGCTTACCTTGTTTATTCCCTTATCCAATCTATCCAATCAATACGCATTCGCCTTGTTCAATATTTCATTACCTTCATCTGAATATGTCACACAACCTGTCCAATTAGGGTTTGTAATGACATTATTAGCTTATCAAATTGTGAAGTTCAGTATCAAACTTTCAAAACGTCGCATTCCATATGGAATGACAGGCTTTGTCGATAGTGATACATGGATTATATTGTATACAATCTTCTTTAGTTTAATCGTTGGTTATGGGGTAGTGTTAGCGTGGCCATGGGTGATTATGGGATTAGAATCAATCATGCGTTTTATTGCCCAAGACATTACCAATCCAGTGAACTTATTCATCTATGGACTCCTTGAACATTCATTAATCCTTCTTAATTTACAGTCCATCCTACACAATCAATTCTGGTTTTCAACTTTAGGTGGATCGTGGATCAATCCGGCAGGAACACTCATTCTTGGTGATGTGAATATTTGGCTTGAACAACTCACCAACAATATTATTCCAATTGGGGTAGGTCGTTTCATTAGTGGATGGTATATTATTAATATGTTTATCGTCCCAGCTATATTATCAGGATTATACCTTCAGTTCAGTGATAAGTTTGACATGAGACGATATCGTAACATGTTCATTCTACTCACATTCATGTCCATGTTGTTTGGATTTAGACTTCCATTTGAACTGTTTTTAGTGCTTTCAGCGCCTTTACTCTATATCTTTTATGTTCTCTTCTCAGCCATAATCTATGCTCTCACATCTGCATTCAGTATCAACTTAGGTCCAATCACCAACATTGGAACGACGTATGCATTACCAGGGAATGGTATTCACACATTGCTTTATTTAAGAAATCCTTTGTTTACACAAAGAGTGTGGCAATTGTTCGTGTTAGGCATTATCAGTCTGCTTTTGATGTATTTTATCACAAGACTATATTATAAATATTTAGCCATTGATTTTGTCACTGTAGGAAACAAGCAACGAAGTGTTGAGCAAATTATGCTTGCGATGGGTGGTGTAGATAACATTAAAATGGTACACAGCACCTTCGGACGGCTTTACATCTTACCTTTTGATAAATCTAAGGTTGATTTCAACCGCACAAACATCATAGGGGTTTCTCATATCATTGAAAACAAGAATGGATATAACCTTAATTTTGGTGGAGCTTCAGGGATTGTTAGAAAAATCATCATGCAAAAGCTCATCGAACTCAAGTCAAATGAGTTAAAGATCAAATCAAATGAATCGTGAGACCCTCACGATTTTTTGTTTCATATGATATAATCACTTCAATGAAAACAAGTTTAACCCCTATGATGAAACAATATCTTGAAGTTAAAGAAAAGGCGAAAGATGCGCTTCTTTTTTTATCGCTTAGGTGACTTTTACGAATGTTTTTTTGAAGATGCACACACTGTATCCAAGTTATGTGATTTGATTTTAACCTCAAGATCCAAAGACGATGTTGAAAAAATCCCGATGTGTGGTGTTCCATACCACTCAGTGAACCCTTACATTTTAAAATGTCTTCAAGCAGGATTCAAAGTAGCCATAGCAGAACAATTGGAAGATCCAAACACAGCTAAAGGAATTGTAAAACGAGATATTGTAAAGATTTTGACTCCAGGAACTGTTTTAGAAGACTTTTTAGATGAAAAAAACATTGTCACACTCGCAAGCATTCATGATTGTGGATTAAGTTATGGATGCACTTGGATTGAAGTGGCGAGCGGAATATTAAGATACATGGAAATCGCAAAAGAAGAGACAGAACTACTTTCGTTCTTCCTAACTTACCACGTGAAAGAAGTTATCGTCTTTGAAAAGAACGTCCAAGAACATGTAAATAGATTGACTTCACATCATGATTTTTTAACGTCTTTTGTTGAACTTATGACATTTGATGAAAGTGAAACATTGGCTCCTACCTTATCCACTTTTAAGCGACAAGGATTAGATGCCTTATTAACTTACTTAAACAGCACACAAAAATCATCTCAACTTTATATTTTGCCATGTGAAATCATACAAGTTAAGACTTCCATGCGATTGGATTACACCACACTTAATCATTTAGAGTTGTTATGGACACATAAATCAAAATCAAACGATCTTACACTATTCTCGTATTTGGATCGGTGTAAAACCGCAATGGGATCGCGTTATCTTAAAGACATGTTGACTCATTTAAGTATGGATCCATCAGTGATTGAGCGAAGACTTGATCAAGTGGAACATCTTGTGAATGATTTTGTGCTATTGGAACAACTCAGTGAAGAACTTAAGAATATTTATGATTTAGAAAGAATCATCACTAAGATTGCATACAAAACCATGATGCCTGTGGATGTCATTCGATTAAGTCGCACTTTGCAAGCTACTCAAAACATAGTCGAACTGATTAAAGATGTGGATGTATTTCAATCCATCCGTGTTGAAGACACATTAAATGAGTTATCACAAGCACTGATCAAAGAATTCAATCCTCAACCTCCTTTAACCGTTAAAGAAGGTAATATTTTTAATGATGGCGTCTATGAGCAACTCGATTACTATCGTTCCTTATCAAAACAAGGCTCTTCATGGTTGTTGGAATTTGAAAATCAAGAGAGAGAAAGAACGCAGATTAAGACACTAAAAGTCGGATATAATAAAGTATTTGGATACTATATTGAAGTTTCTAAAGGACAAACTCACCTAGTCCAAGATCATTTTGGTTATGTTAGAAAACAAACCTTAACCAATGCAGAACGCTATATTTCTAGTACACTGAAAGACAAAGAAGACGAACTCTTAAGTGCACAAGATAAAATGGTGAAGTATGAAGAAGCCATGTTTGAAAAGAAAGTCATTGAACTTAACGACGTAATCACATCATTAACTCAACATGTTCAAATGATTAAAACCGTAGATATTTTAGTCTCTTTTGCTCGTATTAGTGCACAAAGTGGGTTCAGTCGACCTCACTTTCACCAAGGCAAACACCTTATTATTAAAGATTCGTTTCATCCTTTACTGAAAGAAATCAAGCCTTCAGATAAAGTTATTAAGAATAATTGGATTGTGGAAGAAGATAAACCCATTTTTATTCTTACGGGTCCTAATATGGGGGGGAAATCCACCTTTATGAGACAAATGGCCATGATGGTCATACTAGCTCAAATGGGTTGTTTTGTGAGTGCTAAAGAGTATCAAGCACCTATCTTTGATGCGATATTCACGAGAATTGGTGCAAGTGATGATCTGATTAAGGGAGAATCCACTTTCATGGTTGAAATGAATGAAGCTAATGTGGCTTTAAATCATGCTACCCAGAACTCATTAATCTTATTTGATGAAATTGGACGTGGAACATCCACATACGATGGTATGGCCATAGCACAAGCCATGATCGAATACATCAGCACTCATTTAGAAGCAAAAACCATCTTCTCTACGCATTATCATGAGTTAACTTCATTGGAATCCATGATGCCAAACATCACTAACTTGGTCACTCAAGTCAAAGAATCTCAAGATCATATTGATTTCCTTTACCGTGTTGAAAAAGGAAAAGCATTAAAATCGTACGGTATTAACGTTGCTAAGATTGCACATTTACCAACTCAAATCATCACACGAGCACAAACCATTCTAAAACAGTTGGAAGAAAAACCAGCAATGATACAGTCATCATTACTGTTTGAACCACAAGTCAAAAGAGAAGATGAAAAGAAAACCCAATTCATTGAATCCATACAAAACATTGATGTGAACCATGTCACCCCAGTGAAAGCTTTATCCATCCTTGATGATCTCATTGCACAGGCTAAAGAGGTGACTCATGAGTAGAATCCATACCTTAAGTGAGCAACTCACCAACATCATTGCGGCAGGTGAAGTGGTGGAAAGACCAATGGGGGTTGTTAAAGAATTGGTTGAAAACAGCATTGATGCTCAATCAAAAAACATAGAAGTCACGATTACACAAGGTGGATTAGAAAGCATCGTTGTCAGTGATGATGGCTTAGGAATGGATCCAGAGGATGTTGTACTGGCCTTTAAACGCCATTCTACCTCAAAAATAGCCCATCAAGATGATTTATTAAGATTACAAACTCATGGATTTAGAGGAGAAGCATTGCCTTCCATTGCTTCAGTGAGCAATTGCATATGCATCACCAACAATCATCATCAGGCGACTAAAATCCATTTATCTTATGGAAAAATCATGGAAGTAACGCCTACTTTTGCTTCCAATGGAACCACCATGAGAATAGAAGGACTCTTTTTAAAAACACCAGCACGTTTAAAACACATGAAAAGCATTCCTTATGAGAATGCACTGATCTTGGATGTGATGCAAAAATTTGCCTTGTCTTACCCTCACATTGCTTTCACACTCATCATTGATGATAAGAAGGTCTTAGAAACCCGTGGAGCAACCCTCAGTGATGTCATATATCGTATTTATGGTAAAGAGGTTGCACAACATTGTCTTCCTATCGAAGCATCCAATCAAGACTTTAAAGTGAGGGGAGTGATTGGTGCACCTCATCTTCATCGCGCAACACGCAAAGACATGGTTATATTTACCAACTCACGAATGATACGAAGTGCTTCAATTACTCGAGCAATCGTGGAAGGCATGTCAGCTTTTATTCCTAAAGATCGATATCCTTTTGCGATCCTATTCATTGATATGGATCAACAACTGCTTGATGTGAATGTTCACCCTTCTAAATGGGAAGTCAGAATATCCAAAGAAAAAGAACTTCAAGCATGGTTAAGTCAAAACATTCATTCAACCATTACCTTAAAACAAACCACCAAACCCATGAATGTCACTCCAGTTCAGTCCTTTTACCATGAACCCATCAGCATGATGAAAGAGATTGATACATTCATCAAGGAACAACCTTCCTCATACTCTATTCCAACAGTTCAAGAAACACGTCCTTTCGAATCAAGACAAGAACAAACACCTTCAATCCAACATCCTAAAGTCATAGCCCAACTCCACAAGAAATACATTCTTGTATCCAATCCTGAAGGGTTACTCATTCTTGATCAACATGCAGCAATGGAACGTATTCGCTTTGAATACTATCTTAAACACTATCAAGATAATCAATCCAGTATTCCAAAACTGGTACCAATTCTCATTGAAGACAAAAAAGCCTTACTGATGAAAGATGATCTTAAAGAAGCTTTCAGTTTAATTCATATTCAACTTGAGCAGCTTCATGAACATGCTTTAATCATCAGAGAAGTACCTTCATGGATGATGCATGTGGATGAACAGGCGATGATTCAAGACATCATAGAGAGTCTAGAAGAAAAGAAATTCACGAAACAAACCATGCTTCATCATTTATTAGCCACACTTGCCTGTCATTCCAGTATTTGCTTCAATGATTATTTATCACTTCAAGAGATGCAAAAGATTGTGGATGATTTAATGCTGTGTGAACAACCGTATCATTGCCCACATGGTCGTCCTACCATGATGAAGATTACTTTAGAGGCATTGCTCAAGGAGTTTGGACGATGAGTAGACTATGTGTCATTACAGGGTTAACTGCCACTGGAAAAAGCCAACTCGCAATCGATATCGCTAAGGCTACCAATGCGATAATCTTAAGTGTAGACAGTGTGGCTGTGTATAAAGAACTTCCAATTGCATCAGCAGCACCAACACAGTCCCAACAAGACTCAGTTCTTCACTATGGAATAGGCATTGTAAGTATACAAGAAGGCATGGATGTTGCACGATTTCAATCCTATGCATTAAACGTCATTGAAGATGCATTTTCTCAAGGCCAGAATGTCATCCTAGTGGGTGGAAGTGGCCTCTATCTTAATGCGATTCTATTTGACTATGTCTTTACTCAAACAGAGCCAATAAAACATGATTATGATCAGGAAGACAATGAAACACTCTATAAGATGATGATTGAAAGAGATCCTACACTTGAACATAGCATTCACCCACACAATCGCAAACGCTTGATACGTGCTTTAGTGCTCATGGATGAAATACAAACCACCAAAACACAGCATCTACAAAATCAAACTAAACAACTTCGGTATCCAACAAAAATCATCACATGTGATATGGAGAATAGAGATTTTCACCGTCTATTAATGAGTCAAAGAGTCGATCAAATGATTGAAGACGGCCTTATGAAAGAAGTGATGGATGCTTATTCTTTAGTGGATTTTTCACATCCTGCAATGAGTGCGATAGGGGTGAAACAGTGGGAAGGGGTCTTTAATCAATCCATTAGTCTAGAAACAGGGATTGAACTCATCAAAACAAAAACACATCAGTTTGCGAAACGACAACGTACCTGGTTTAAACATCAACTCAATAGTGAGTGGTTGTTTATGGATGATCCAGAAAAAGTTAAACAGAAGAAAGAAGAATGCATCCAATGGTTGAACAATTCTCAAGAATAGCCCTCCTATATGGAGAAGAACAACTCAAGCAAATTCAATCCATGAAAGTCATCGTGTTTGGATGCGGTGGTGTAGGCTCAGCAGCCACAGAAGCCTTGGTTAGAAGCGGGGTACAACACCTTGCCTTAGTGGATTATGATGTGATTGCTCCCTCTAATTTAAACCGTCAACTGCATACAACCACGCAAAACATTCATCAAAAAAAGATAGAAGCTTTAAAAGAACGATGTTTAAGTATCAACCCAGATGTCATCATTGATTTATTCGATGTGTTTGTGGACGATGAAGTGGCTGAACAACTCATTCCACATTATGATGCGGTTATTGATGCCCTTGACACAGTAAGTGCAAAAGAAGCCATCATTGTTCATGCGCTTAAATTTAATAAAATCATGGTCTCTAGTATGGGAATGGGAAATCGCTTTGATCCTACCAAAGTCATTTGCACCACACTTAATAAAACCACGTATGATCCTTTATCAAAAATGATGCGCTATCGTTTAAGACTAAGAGGAGTGTATGATAAAATACCAGTAATCTTCTCACTTGAAACACCCATCAAACAAACCCATCAAGTGAGTGAATCCACCGTAAGAAAACAAGCTTTTCCACCTGCTAGTGCTATCTTTGTGCCTGTAAGTGCGGGATTAGCAGCGGCTTACAGTGTGATTGAACAACGGTTAAAGGAGAGTCACAATGAAAGAAATCGTAGTCGCAGGAGGTTGTTTCTGGGGCGTAGAAGAATTTTTTAGAAGAGCTAAAGGCATTGTTTCAACACAAGTGGGTTATGCTCAAGGACATAAGGAAAATGCATCCTACCAAGAAGTGTGCACTTCCACGACAGGACACACTGAAGTTGTTAAACTCGAATATGATGAAAATGAGATCAGCTTAAACAAAGTATTAGAACTACTCTTTAGAATCATTAATCCAACTTCACTTAATCGTCAAGGCAATGATGTTGGTCCACAATATCGCACAGGAGTGTATTATTTTAATGAGCAAGACAAAGAGGTTATTCACTCTTTCATTGCTTCTGTACAACCACAATATGCTAAGAAAATTCTTGTGGAAGTGGAACCTGTGGGTCTCTTTGTGAAGGCAGAGGATTATCATCAGTTGTATCTCATCAAAAATCCAGGTGGGTATTGTCATGTGAACATGGGATTACTTAAACCAGAAGAAAAGAAAGCAGCATATTAAAAGAAGCGAGATTAACATCTCACTTCTTTTTTAGTTTCAGTAGAATGGATTTGAGTTCTTTAGCATTCATGAAGCGTGGGACAGGATAGGTAGGATGAACTTCTTGAAGAGCATGTGAAACGATGGCATCAATATCTTCATCGTTTAATGACTCAACGTCTTTAGGGATGTTCATTTTCTCATTCATGTCTTCAATGTGTTCTATAAATGCTTGAGCTTGAGATGATTGATCTAAAGTGGTTGATGAATCAATGAAGCTAACATACAAGAAAGCGAGATGAGAATGAATGGTAGAACCATACGCTCTTAACACATGGGGTAGTAACATTGCATTAGCAACTCCATGAGGTACATGATAGTACGCACCAAGTTGGTGAGCTAATCCATGGACATAGCCCACATAAGCACGTGTAAATGATCTTCCTGCAAGAAAGGAGGCCCAAAGCATTTGTTCTTTATCAAATAAAGATTGTTCTTGATATGCTTTGAGTAAATGCTTAAAGATAATATCCATGGATTCTAGTGCATCTTGTTTGCTTTGTTGAGTGTGGTTTTGATTTAGATAAGACTCAATTCCATGGGTGAGTGCATCCATACCCGTAGAAGCTAAAATAAACGGTGGTAAAGATTGAAGTAAGGTAGGATCAAGAATGGCCGTATGAGGAAACAAGGCGGGATCAGATATCGCAAACTTTTCTTTTGAAAAAGGATCACTTAGAACACTGGCAACAGTGGTTTCTGAACCCGTTCCTGCCGTGGTTGGAATACAGACTAAAGGAGGGATAGGTTTGATGACTTTTAAAATCCCTTTAAGTTTCTTTAGTGGTGTTTTTCTAACCATTTTTACACCAATGGCCTTAGCAGCATCCATCACAGATCCACCACCAATGGCAACAAGCCATTCAACATTGTGCTTTAAAGCTAGGGCATATCCTTCTTCAACATTATCCAGCGTGGGATTAGGAACAACCTTATCGTAAAGAACAACAGTGATGGTGTGTTGTTCACACAGGGATATAAAAGGATCAATAAGGTGAAGCTTTACAAGGGATTGATCACTGACCATGAGTATGGATTTGACTTGATGTTTCTTCAATAATGAAACCAGCTCATGAGGAGCATCATAGGTTTTAATAACTTGTGGAAACTTCCAAGGAATGAGAAATGAGACAAGATATAAACTTTTTTGAACAGCTCTATACATTAAGTGTTCTAACATGATAGGAATCTCCTTCATTTAAGAGAATTCTAACATGGAGGATTAAGATGTTAAAAAGCAAAACAACTGAGTAAAGTTTATACGAATCAAAAAGGGGTATTTAATGTTTCCTTTGAGTGTGCTCCCTCTGAAGTGATGGGAATCATTGGGGATAATGGGAGTGGGAAAAGCACACTTTTTAAATGCTTAGCCCACATCAATGGTTATGATAAAGGATTGATTGAACTGAATGCTCAACCGCTTCAACTTAAAGATGTGGGGTTTCTACCAGAACACAAAGCCATCATTGAAGAACTAACCGCAATGGAGTTTGTGGAGTTGTTTGCGAAAATGAAAGGATGCAGTGAAGAGCAAAGAAGTAAAAGTATTCAAGAATTCAGTGAACGTTTACATACGTTTGACATCATGCATCAAAAGATTAAGCATTTATCAAAGGGAAACAAACAAAAGATTCAAATCATGGCTACGTGCATTCATGAGCCGCAACTCATTATTCTTGATGAACCTTTCTCTGGATTGGATGATGTCAATCATTCACACATGAAAAACTTCATTGTGTCTTTAAAAGAGAAGAATAAGATTGTCTTATTATCTTCTCATCGTCTTGAGGACATTGAACATGTTTGTGATAGTGTGTGTTGGATTAAAGACGGAAAGCTAAGTGAAAAATATTCCATCTATGCTTTAAAGGAAGATTCATCACTTATTCATGTGAAAGTGTCTTTTGATCCTTATCAACAATTCAAAGATGAAAAAGGGATCATTAGCGTTGTGAATGAAGGTAATGTAAGTGTGTATTGTTTTGATCAAGTGAGTCAAGCGCATCAATTCATGAAACTGATTCTTAAACAAAGAAAGAATCAAAGTGTAAGCATTCATCATCAGGTCATGTGTCCATGAAATCATACTTGTGGTTTTCAATACAACGACGCTGGATATCGATGGGTTCCTTGATTTTGTTGAGTTTAAGTTTTAGTATCACTTCTGTTTTAATGTGGGTGGATCATTGGTTACCACATGATGAGGTTGTTTCAATACAATGGCCATCTCATTTAAAAGAGCATTTAGAAGAACATGAGTCAATCCGATTTGTCGATGAGGAAGCGGATATCAGTATTATTTATGAAGCACCATCTCGCTATGTGATTCAACCTCATAAAACAAATCTTCCAAGTGATACATTGGAATCCATGATTAGGTTTGCTCATCAAAGATCCATGTTGGATACGTTTAGTCTAGAGAATCAAATTAAGATTGTCATGATGTTAGAACCTGTAATTGAACAAGAACGTGGATCTTCTTCATTATTGTCAATCATCATAATAAGTTTCCTTTACTTCACTCTATTAGGTTTCATTTCAAATCTTTCTACTGATGTTTTGAGTGAGAAACATTCTCAAGCATTAATGATGATTCTATCCACCATGAGCAAAAAGCGCTACTTCAACATGAAGCTGCTTCAAAGCTTAATCAATATTGTGTTTCAGATTGGATTGGTATTGATTGGATTTATAAGTGCAGTTGGAATAAGGGTGTTATTTGATCAAGGACGAGAATTACTTAGGTATGTTTATGAACAAGGATGGATACAGCATCGATTTGAATCCATCATTTCCATCATTCAACTCCTTATCAATGAGACCTCAATGTCATTGTCTTTAGTTTTTTCAGCTCTTTCTTTCTTCATTGGATTATTGACATGCATGTTAATATTGCTTTGGCTAAGTGTGAAAGCCACAAAAAGTGAAGAACTAGCCATGATTCAAACACCGTTTTATATTCTTATCGTGATCATGTATTATGCATCATTGTGGATCAGTGAAATGCAGGGACTTAATGAAAACTTTGGTTCGATATTATTGCATGTACCTATCCTCTCTATGATTTTCCATCCACTCCAACTGAGTATGTACGCCATTCCTTGGTGGAGTTCGCTAGTATCAATTGTTGTGGGATCTGGTTTTCTTTACTGGATATATTTGCGTTCATATCACTCATTTAATACCCAAAATCTATAAAAATGTGACAATGTGAGAAAATTAACAAATTGTGTTGACATTGTGAATTGTTGAACTTATAATATCAATGAACAAGGAGGAATTCTCATGAAGAAAGGTTTAATTTTAATTGCATTGACTCTTATGACACTTGCAGGATGTGCGCCAGCTACACCAGATCCTGTTGTTTCTAAAGTTGGAACTGCTAGTGTTACATCTGTACAGCCTCGTGCTGTTACTGCTGAAGTTACTGGACGCATCCGCGTTAACGTAACGACTGCAACTGTTATGTTAGATAAAGATGGTAAATTTGTAAGCGTGAATATCGACGTTGCACAAAACGACGGTACATTCGATGCTACTGGTGTTGTATTAACTGCTGACGCTGCTCCTACTAAGAAGGAAAAAGGCGATGCTTACAACATGAAAGGCTCATCTGCAATCGGTAAAGAATGGTATGAGCAAATTGCTGCTTTAGAAGAATGGATGATTGGTAAAACTTTAGCTGAAGTTAAAGCATTACCTGTAACTGATGGAAAAGTCACTTCAGACTTAAAATCATCTGTATCTGTTACTGTTACTGATTACTTAGCTGCAGTTGAAAAAGCTGTTGCTGCTGCTGTTGAATTACAAGATGTTGCTAAAGTTGGTGCTCATTCTGTAACTACAATCCAAAAACGTGATGCTTCTGCTGAAACAGCTGGACGTATCCGCGTTAACACTACTTATGTTGGTGTTGCATTAGATGCTGATGGAAAAGTATTACACGCATTCATCGACGTAGCTCAAAACGATGGTTTATTCGGTGTTGATGGTGTTGTTACTTCTGCTGTTGCTGCTCCTACTAAGAAGGAAAAAGGCGATGCTTACAACATGAAAGGTCAATCAGCGATTGGCAAAGAATGGTATGAGCAAGCTGAAGCTTTAGAAGCTTGGATGGTTGGCAAAACTTTAACTGAAGTTAAAGCACTTCCATTAACTGATGGTTACATTACTGATGGACAAGATTTAAAATCTTCTGTATCAATCTCTGTAACTGATTACTTAGCTGCATTCGAAAAAGCTTACAACGCTGCTAAATAATTAACCTATATAAAAAGCAAAGAAGTATCCTATCTTGGATACTTCTTTTTTAATGCTTTCATATCATAACTTTTTTCAACTGAACGAAGTTTCTCTACATTATCAATGATTGTTTTCTCAAACGGAGAAGGATTCTCAATATGATAGAAACGTTGATTCTTAATGCTCTCAGGTAGATAACCCACATGAATCCATAAATCGCTGCGATTATAATCATAGCGTTGAGATTCAGGTAAATTGACAGGTGTAAGAGTAAGATAATGAGGGATGGGGTGTGATTCTTCCTTCATTAATGATAAAGCATGATCTATGGCTTGATTGGCTGATTTGGATTTTATACTGCTTGCACACTCAATGACCGCATTGGCTAAGATGATTCTTGCCTCTGGTAGTCCAATCTTTAAGGCAGATTCACATGCTAAGACAACACGAGCTACCAAAGGAGGATTAGCTAAACCCACATCTTCATAAGCCGTCACAATAAGACGACGAGTAATGGATTCTAAATCATTAAGCAAGATTAATCTTCCTAAATAATAAATAGAAGCATCCACATCAGAACCTCGAATGGATTTTTGAAAGGCACTTAGCAAATCATAATGACCATCATCATCTTTAAATCCAACTTGCATGGCTTCAATGAGCACTTGGTTTACGGTTTCAACCTGAATGTGTGTTGTGATGAATGAACACAGTTCTAAAGTATTCAAAGCAAGTCTTACATCAAATCCAGTTCGTTTTGCGATGGTGATTAAAGCATCATCTTCAGCAGAAGTATCTTTCAGACCATTAGGATGGGTTAATGCTCTTTGAAGCATTAAGACAATATCGTCTTGTTCAATGGGTTTAAATGGAATGAGATGACATCGTGAGCGTATTGCTGGATTGATTGAAAACAAAGGATTAGCAGTGGTACATCCTATGAGTGTAATAACACCATTTTCTAAATAGGGGAGTAAATGATCTTGTTTGTCTTTGTTCATGCGATGAACTTCATCCATGATGAGGACAAAACCTGAGACATGCTTTGCCTTATCAATGATGTCATCCAACTGCTTCTTATTATTAATAGCTGCATTAAACACATCATAGGGTCTCATTAACTCACTCACCAAGGCTAAAGCAGCGGTGGTTTTACCAACACCACTTGGCCCATAGAAAATAAGTGAGGGTAAGTTATTTTCTTCAATTAAACGCCTTAAAAGACCTTGTTTTGAAAACAAATGAGATTGTCCAACACAGTCATAAATGTTTTGAGGTCTTAAACGATGGGCTAAAGGTTCATTCATAGGGTTCTCCACCTCCTTATTTTAACAAACTCCAAAGCATGATAGAATAAAACTGAGGAAAAGATATGAAAATCGTAGTACAACGTGTTTTAGAAGCTTCAGTGCATGTAGAAGGACTTAAGGTATCTCAAATCGGTGTGGGTTATTGTCTGTTTGTGGGGTTATGTCAATATGATGATGAATCAACACTTCAAAGCATGGCCAAGAAGATTTCAAAATTAAGAATCTTTGAAGATGATCAAGGAAAGATGAATCATGACATTCATGCATTCACGAAAGATATTCTAAGTATTTCTCAGTTCACATTATGTGCGGATACACGTAAAGGCAATCGTCCAAGCTTCACCAATGCGATGAAAGCTGAAGAAGCAAAAATCATGTTTGAACGATTCAATACGCTGCTTAAAGCAGAAGGATTGAATGTATATGAAGGAATATTTCAAACTGATATGAAAGTGCATTTAATCAATGATGGACCACTCACCATCATTCTGGAGGACAACCATGACACTCATTCTTAATGGAACAGCAGCATCTCAAGCAATTAAAGAACAACTTAAACAAGCTCTTTCACAAGAGAGAGAAAAACCTCATCTTGTAGTGGTTTTAGTGGGAAGTGATCCAGCCAGTGAAGTGTATGTTAGAAACAAAGAAAAAGCATGTCATGAGGTTGGTTTTATGTCGAGTGTGGTAAAGTTTGATTCCACCATCACACAAAAACAACTGTTTAAAGAACTAGACAAACTCAATCATGATCAAGATGTGCATGGAATCATTGTTCAACTTCCTTTACCAAAACACATTGATTCCAACGCCATTATCGATCATATTGCTCCTCATAAAGATGTGGATGGATTTCACCCCCTTAATGTAGGCAATTTGCATCGAGGACAAAATGGTTTTGTGAGTGCAACTCCTTTAGGGATTTTAAGACTCTTAGAGTTTTATAGTATTGGTGTGGTATCCAAACATGTGGTGGTGGTTGGAAGATCCAACATCGTGGGTAAACCCATTGCAGCGCTGCTTCTAAATGCCAATGCCACAGTGACCATTACTCACAGTAAAACAAAAGATTTAATGCAACATACGCAACAGGCTGATATTCTTATTGTTGCGGCCGGAATCAAGCAAATGATTACAGCTGATTATGTTAAGGAAGGAGTCGTGATTGTGGATGTGGGTATCCATCGCAATGATGATGGGACCTTGTGTGGTGATGTACATCCAAGTGCCTATGAGAAATCAAGTGCTTATTCACCAGTACCCAAAGGTGTAGGACCCATGACCATTGCAGCATTACTACTCAATACATTTCAAGCCTTTAAAGAAAGAGGAGTATAGAATGGTTTATCAATTGCATGATATTGTCCAACTCAAGAAAGATCACCCATGCAAAAAGTCATCTTTTTGGGAAATCACTCGCATGGGAGTCGATATTAAGTTAAAATGTCTAGGGTGTGGTTCTAGTGTGATGCTAGAACGCATTGAGTTTGAAAAAAGACTCAAAAAGATTATTCAAAAAGCAGAAACAACTCAGTAAGGAAATGAAGTTATGTCACTCACAGCAGGAATCGTAGGACTACCCAATGTTGGTAAGTCCACTCTTTTTAACGCCATCACGCGCTCACAAGTTGAAGCCGCCAATTATCCATTCGCAACCATAGATAAAAACGTAGGTGTAGTAGAAGTTCCAGACCAACGTCTTTATGACTTGGCCTCATTATTTAATCCTAAAAAAACCATTCCAACCACCTTTGAATTCACCGATATTGCGGGATTAGTCAAAGGAGCTGCTTCAGGAGAAGGGTTAGGAAATAAGTTTCTTTCTCATATTCGTGAAGTTGATGCGATTGTTCATGTGGTTCGCTGTTTTAAAAATGATGATGTGATTCATGTGGAAGGATCAGTTGATCCCATTCGTGATATTGAAATCATTGATGTGGAACTTGCCCTTGCTGATCTTGCGAGTGTGCAAAGCCGTATTGATAAAGTCACTCGTAAAGCAAAATCCAATGATAAAGTGGCTATAGCTGAACTGGAAGTTCTTCAAAAATGTGTTCAACCCCTCAATGAAGGTAAACGCATTTATGGATTGGATTTCAATGATGAAGAGAAGCAAATTATTAAAGGATTTCATTTACTCACCAATAAACCAGTGATTTACGTTGCGAACTTAGCAGAACATGAGATAGCTCATCCACACGACAACCCACATTTTAATGCGGTCAGTGAGTATGCGAAAACACATCAAGCATTAGTTATTCCTATTTCTGCACGCATTGAAGAAGAAATCTCAATGCTTGAAGAAGATGAAAAAGCCATGTTTCTAGAAGAACTTGGTATTCAACAATCTGGATTGGATCAAATCATTGTCGCTTCCTATGATATTCTTAACCTTAAGACTTACTTCACAGCAGGACCTCAAGAAGTCAGAGCATGGACCTTTACCGCAGGTATGAAAGCACCTGAATGCGCGGGCATCATTCATAGTGATTTTGAAAAAGGATTTATCAGAGCTGAGGCTTATCATATTGATGATATTCTAGTTTATAAAACTGAATCAGCCCTTAAAGAAGCAGGTAAACTGCGTGTTGAAGGAAAAGCTTATGAAGTTAAAGATGGGGATGTTCTACACTTTAGATTCAATGTGTAGTCGCAAACCTTCTTAAAATAAGGTATAATAGAGTCACATAGAGGAGGTGTTCTTATGAAATTAGTACTCGCCATTGTTTCTAACGATGATGCATCCAATGTCTCTGCTGCATTAACCAAAGATAATTTCTCAGTAACTCGTTTAGCAACAACAGGGGGATTTTTAAGAGCTGGTAACACCACCCTCATTGTTGGATGTGATGATACATTAGTTGAGCGAGTGATTGAACTTGTAGGACAAGAATCCAAACGTCGTACTGAAATTGTTCCTTCCACTGCTTCCTATGATATTGGACGATATGCTTCATTCCCTGTAGAAGTTCAAGTTGGAGGAGCCACCATCTTTGTCTTAGATGTTGCTCAATTCATTAAAGTCTAAAACTGCGAAAGCAGTTTTTTTAATTGAAAGTATCAAATCTTTGCAACCAATATCATAAATTGTATAATGTAGACAAATGAAGACTTGAGGATCATTCTATGGATAAGAAAGTGAAGATTGGAATCACTACTTTTGGAGAATTGACGTTCATACATGGATGTGAAGTATTTCGCGTCGATGGATATTTAACAAAAAAACGTTAGATATTTATTGGAAGTATTGATTTACTATCGTATGACTCCATTATCTAAAAATCAAATTATTGATCTTTTATGGTCAGGCAGCCACAATCCTGAAAGTGCATTGAAATTTACCGTCCATCGCTTGAGGCAAGCGTTAAAGGATATTCCAATATTTGAGGACGCACCACTTGTGATCACCACTAAACATGGATATGATCTTAATCCTGAATTTGATTATGATATTGACTTTGAAGAAGTTGATGTTTTATGGAAGTCAGTGCAATATCCAAGTGATAATGAGAAAGATAAAAAGAAGGTGCTCTTATCACTAATAAGTAAGATCAATAAACCATTTCTTTCTTCAAGTCATTCCTTGCTTTGGACTTCTCCTATCCGAGAGTACTACACCAATATTTACAATCAATGTATGATGAAACTCTTAAAACTTATGGAGAGTCAACGTAAATATCAAGAAATGATTCAATACGCTCAGCGAGGCATTGCTTTTGATCAACTTAATGAGGATTTCCATTACTATCATATCCTTGGACTCATCTACGACCGCCAAATCCGTCAAGCCATTGAAGCCTATGAGAAAACAAGAAACTTGTTTCTTCAAGAACTTAAGATGGATGTGTCTTCAAGAACTAAGGAACTGTTCAAACTTCTTTTATCTAAAGATGAAGTGAACTTTGTTAAGATGTCAGATCTGATTATGAATCTCAATGAGAACTCTCCTAATGATGGTGCATTCTTCTGTGAGTATGAAGTGTTCAAGAGAATGTATCAAAATCAAATGAGAGCACAAGTCAGAAGCAAAGAATTAGCTTGCTTAGTCATCTTGGAGATACGTAGTCAAAATCAAGATTTGGATATGAGTAAAGCAATGGAGAAACTCCAGCGTGCTATTAACCAAGCTTTAAGACGATCTGATGTCTATTCAAGAATCAATACACTTCAGTTTGTCTTGTTACTGCCATGCAAAACAAAAGACAATGGGTATACGATAGTAGAGAGAATTCAACGAATCTTCTACAAGAGCATCAGTAAAGATCAAGTACGCTTATACAGCTATATGAATGTTGTAGAAAATGTTGATGATCTTGATGATTAATTTCAAAATTTATGAGCAAATATAACCACTTTCTAACCATATGAAGCGATAATAAAGTCAAGAATACGATGATATATTGATACTATGGACAAATATCATCACAATCACATACGTATCTGGGCAAACTAATCGAAAGGTTAGGGCGCAAAGTCAGACGTCTAACGTGGAAACACTATGATGGGTCAACTGCATAATTCAATTATGTGGTTGGCCCTTTTTCCATAAAGGAGGAAAGCATATGAAACGTTTTTATCACAAACTACTATCCTCGATTGTGTCGTTTATGCTCATCATTACGGCATCGTTCGTGCCGGAGTTGTTTAATTTTAGCATAGCCAATGCAGCGGGACCTTACCAAGCTGACTCAGGGGTTTATGAATTACTAGGAACCTCAACCAACGATCATACCGATGCCTATTATCTATGGCAACAAGGTAATACTATTTTTGTGGCGGTCACCGTGAATATTAATCAGAATCAATTGATTGATGTTCAAATGAATGGTGTCAGTGCAACTTCAACGGACTACCTAGGTAAAAGTGTATTGCTTAAAGTCTATGAAACAGGCAACATCACCACACCAATTTTAGATGTTGCTCCTCCAAGCAAGACATCCAATAATCCAAATAGTTGGGTTGTTGCAGCATTCACCATGAATAATATTCCTAGTAGTTTCCTACTATCAGTATTAACTCCTGGTGGACATGCGATTACTAATGTCAGTTATACCGTTGTTGGGGCATTAGAAGTCTTCAATGAATACCCTCCAACTTCACCAGTGTTAGATGAAAACCAATCTCTTGGTAGTAACACTCTAGGTGGCATCGCAGCGGGTTCTTACACTTTCAATCCTACTCCAACTCTTGGATTTGAATACACAAGTGTTGTTTTAGAAATTGATAATGTTGTTATTGGAACAGCTGTAGTGGGATCACCATTCTCTTATACTTTCGCTGATGGAACCATTAATGTCAGTGAGAGTGGTGTGATTACTTTGGTCTTAACAAAAACATCCGCAAGAGAATATGACTTTACTTATTCCTATCAACTCTCAGATTATGTGCTTACTATTGAATATGAGTATGAAGATGGTTCAATAGCTGCGCCTGATTATACAGACACATTGAACTATCAAGATCCATATAGTGTTGTTTCTCCTACTATCCCTGGATATACTCCAAGTTTAGCAACTGTTTCAGGTACTATGCCTGCGAGCAATCGTACTGTGACTGTCACTTATACCGCAATTGACTATACATTCACTTTCGTCCCTAATTGGGGAAGTGTACTTAATGAAGTACGTTCATTCAATGTCGGTGGTAGTGTCATCCCTCCAGTCTTCACTCGTGATGGTTATACATTTAAAGGGTGGACATCAGATCAAGCTGGTCTAAATCTTTATGTTGATGGATTCACTAACTTAACAGTAGGTAATAAAACTGTTTATGCACAGTGGGAAGCTATTGATTACACATTCACTTTCGTTCCAAACTGGGGTAGTGAATTAAGTGTTGATCGTATCTTCAATGTGGGTGGTAGTGTTACCCCTCCAGTCTTTACTCGTACTGGCTTTACCTTCACTGGTTGGTCATTAGATGTTGAAGGAACACAAACATACACTCAATTCTCCAATCTTACTTCTGGAAATAAAACAGTCTATGCACAGTGGTCACAAAATAACTACAGTTTCACATTTGATCCAAACTTTGGAGATGGTGCTAATGTCGTTCAAATGTTCAACTTTGGTGGTAGTGTTGCGGGAACCTCCTTTACACGTCTAGGTTACACCTTTGATGGTTGGACCTTAGATGAGGCTGGACTTACTCCTTATACTGGTGGATTAACTAATCTACCAGCCGAAGATATTTATGTTTACGCTCAATGGGAAAATTTAAAAATTGGGTGTAATGATGACATTAGCTTTCATTTAAAAACGCCTTTAAAGTGACCCGTGGCGCTTTGCCCTGCTTGATGTCTTCCACTTCCTGAAAAGCCTTTTTTAGACTCGTTTTCAGAGCCAAATACGTTCGCCACTCCGCCAATTCCCGTTGTATTTCCTGCCATTCGGCGATGGAAATCAGCACGGCTTGTTTGTTGCTGTCGGCATCGGTT
>JAJOHZ010000012.1 GCA_021209625.1 Erysipelotrichaceae bacterium
TGATCTTGGTGGTGATCCCGTCGGTGCACGTTTAATGCGACAATTTGAGGCGATGACTCCCACTCAGGAGATGGATAATCTTATGATTGTAAATGTCTATCGTGAAAAGACTCATTCGGCTGCTACTATCATCCAAATGATTCATCAAATTGAGGAGAGTGCAGGATTATCGATTACAGGATTGGTCAATAATACTAACCAACTTCGTGCCACTACATGGGATGACTTGTTGCATGGAGAGTCTCTACTAAAAGAAGTATCAAGTCAATTAAACATTCCTATTCGGTTTCATTCATTTCCACTAAAGATGAAAGGGGAAAAACCAGTTCTATTAGGAGAACCCCTTGAATTACAATTATTTTTGCGTCAGTCTTGGCTGTCTTAAAGGAGGAATACAATGCCAAAAGGAACCGTGAAATTCGCACAAGAATATTGCAAAGGCTGCTATTTGTGTGTGGCGTTCTGCCCTGTGAAGATTCTTAAACCTGCTCCTCATCAACTTAATAGCAAAGGATACCCGTTAGTTGACGTAATCACGCCTGAACGGTGCATTGGTTGTGGCTTTTGCGCATTGATGTGTCCCGATGCAGTCATTACTGTTACAAAAGAAGTGGAGGAACCTAAGCATGAGTAAACTCTTAATGAAGGGAAACGAAGCGATTGCTCGCGCCGCCATGCTAGGAGGATGCGAAGCTTTCTTTGGTTATCCAATCACACCACAAAATGAGTTGATTGAAACCATGTCACATGTCATGCCAGCCAATCATCGTGTGTTTGTGCAAGCCGAAAGTGAAGTTGCTGCAATCAACATGGTTTATGGTGCAGCTGGAGCTGGTGGACGTGTGATGACTTCATCCTCCTCTGTGGGAATTGCGCTCAAACAAGAAGGGATTTCCTATTGTGCGGGAGCAGAACTTCCATGTGTTATTGTGTCTGTTTCACGCAGTGGACCAGGACTTGGAGGGATTCTTCCAGCACAAAGTGATTACCATCAATCGGTTTATGGGGGTGGTAATGGTGACTATCGTGTCATTGTCTTAGCGCCTGCCAGTGTTCAAGAAGCAGTGGATGATGTTGGAAAAGCCATTCAACTTGCTGAGAAGTATCGCAATCCTGCGATGGTGTTACTCGATGGAGCGATTGCTCAAATGATGGCAAGTGTGGTATTACCAACACAACCACTTCCAAGAGTGGACACGACTTCTTGGGCAGCTACTGGGGATTTTAAAACACGTGGAACACGTAATGTGATCAACTCACTGTATCTTGATCCTGCTAAACTTTACGCACATAATCAACATCTTCAAGCAAAATATCGTGAAATTGCAAAGAATGAAGCACTGCTTGTGGATCATCATCCAGATCATCATGATGGAGCTATCATTGCGTATGGCACCAGTGCTAAGATTGCGATTGGAGCAGCACAACGTCTTAAAGAAGAATATGGAATCAAGGTAAAATGCATTCAATTAAGAACCTTATGGCCATTTCCTAAACAAGCTTTAAGAGAAGCAATCAAAGATATGTCATTTGCTTTAGTAGCAGAAATGTCAATGGGGCAACTGTTTCAAGATGTATTAGCCTTTACTCGTAGTGATACCGTAATTGGTTATGTAGGAAAAGCAGGTGGGGAAATCATCACCAGTGATGATATCGTCAATGGTTACCTACAACAAATGGGAGGTGAGCAAATTGAGCATAGTGTTTAAAAAAAACAACAGGATTAACGGATAAACCATTCTCCTATTGTCCGGGATGTACCCATGGAATCATTCACCGCTTAGTTGCGGAAGTCTTAGAAGAACTAAACATTCTTGATCGCACCATTACCATCGCTTCTGTAGGATGTTCGGTATTTGCGTATGACTATTTCAATACAGATGCTTTACAAGCTCCTCATGGACGTGCTCCTGCAGTCGCCACTGGGGTTAAGCGTATGCATCCTGAAAAGATTGTGTTTACGTATCAAGGGGATGGAGACTTAGCCTCCATAGGAGCTGCTGAAATCATTCATGCGGCAAACCGTAATGAAAACATCACTGTTATCTTCGTCAACAATGCCATTTATGGCATGACCGGAGGCCAAATGGCTCCAACCACACTTCCTAATCAAGTGACCACCACCACTCCTCTTGGTCGAGAAATCATCACAGGTGCTCCAATTAAGATGAGTGAAATGATCGCAACCATGGATCATATCGCTTATGTTGAACGTTGCATGGCGGCTGATGGACCTAGCATCATGAAAACCAAACGTGCGATTCGTAAAGCCTTTGAGTGTCAAATCAATCAAGAAGGATTCTCGATGGTTGAAGTCTTGAGTTCTTGTAATATCGGTTGGAAGATGTCGCCGGTTGATTCTCTCACTTACATTAAAAATACCATGACTCAAACATTCCCATTAGGTGTGTTTAAGGAGCGTAAACATGAAACCAACCATTAAACTGATTTGTGCTGGTTTTGGTGGCCAAGGCGTCCTCTCTGTAGGTCAGCTTGTGGGTTTATGTGGCATAGAACTTGGTTATGATGTCAGTTGGATGCCTTCTTATGGACCTGAAATGCGTGGTGGTACGGCCAATTGTCATGTGGTACTTTCTGAAAGCAGTCAATCTCCATTCATTGGACAAGACATGACGCATGCTTTGCTTATGAATGATGCCGCCTTCAATAAATTCAAACCACTCATTAAGAAACCTGAAAATGTGATTATTCATACAGGACTTATTCATCAAGACTATCCAGGATGTGATTTTTCTGTCTTAGCTCATGAGCATCACCTTGATAAAAGCATGAACATGATTGCTTTTGGAATGGTGGTGAAATCATTGGGATGGGAACAATCTTTAGGGCTTAAAGTGATGAAGAAGAAGTTCAAAGGTTTATCAGATGAGATGATCTTTAACAATGAAAAAGCATTTTTACTAGGATTCACATACGAAAGTGTGTGAGTCTTTTCTTATGGTCAACAATTGTCTATAATAAAAGCATGAATGAAAAAGAAATCAAACCAACGACACATAAGAAGAGAAAGATTTCCATCAATACTTTGATACGACTTTTTGGTGTAGTTTTAATCTTAGTTGCCTTAGGACTTTATGGGTATGATTATTATCTTTCCTATGTTAATCAACAAGACATCAATGAAGTGGTGGAACTTTTGGATGTTCAGGAAGAAATTCGTGATCGTTTAATTGCGGAAAACCCAGACTTAAACTTTGCGGAAATTGAGCAACTTTCCTTAGCAGAACTACATCAGCAGTTTGAATTCCATCAACAGTGATTATGTCGGATGGATTGTGGTCAATGGAACAAAAATCAATTATCCCTTTGTATTAGGACAAGATAACAGTTACTATCTTAATCATAACTTTCAAAGAAGGCGTTTAAAACATGGAGCCATTTTCATGGATTATCGCAACAAGAGCGATTTCTCAGATAATCATATCGTGCTGTATGGTCATGCGATGAGAGACCAATCCATGTTTGGAGCCATTGATTTATACAAGCGTCAATCGTTCTTCAACAATCATTCCACCATTGAGATTAGACTTAAAAATGAGATTCGTACCTATCGAATTTTCTCGGCTTATCAAGTGGATGCCACCACAACACGTTTAAGTGTTCCAGCCAACAATCGAAATTTACAAAATTTGTTTAATACGTTTACCTCACGATCCATGTATCCAACCAATACAGATATTTCGAATAAGGATCATATCTTAACTTTGGTTTCATGTACGGATGATGTGGACAACGGGCGAATCATCGTTCATGCGGTGTTACAATCAGTATCAGCGTCGAATAATAAAAAACGAGGAATCATTCATTGATCACCTCGTTTTCTTTTGTCTTAATCTTATTTTAAATGCGTATACTTGATGTTTTTACCTTTAGACAGTTCAATGGGGTATTTTAGACGATTTCTTACCATCTTTCGCTCTAGTGCCTCAAGTAAATCAACATGATAAAGAGAGGCAAATCGTAAGATAAAGAAAAGACTGTCTACTACTTCATCTTCAATGGCTTCTCTTTGTTCAATCATCATTTGTTTGATCTGTTCTTCACTTTGAAATCTAAACAAAGCAAGCAGTTCATTGGCTTCAGTGGATAACCCAATGGCTAACTCTTTGGGGGAATGATACTGATCCCAGTCTCTTTCACTGCAAAACTCATCGATAATCTTCATTAATTGATCCATAACTGTTCTCCTGTAGATATTCTTTCATAGTCGCTAATGACTGTCAATTTCCTTGAATCTCTTTTATAATAAGATTGAGGTGAACTATGACAACAATTATCATTGGTGGTGTAGCGGCAGGCATGAGTGTAGCCGCAAAACTTAGAAGAGAGGCGAAAGATGAAACAATCATTGTGTTGGAGAAAACGGATGTAATCTCTTATGGTGCTTGTGGACTTCCTTATTATGTTTCACAGGAGAATCCTGATATCACCAACATGAACATTCGCTCTGTTAAGCAAATGCGTGATTCTGGTATTGATGTGAGAATCTTTCATGAAGTCACTCAACTTGATCCGTTCAATAAAACCATTCATGGTGTCAATCCTGAAGGGACATTTTCTTTGAAATATGATCGATGTGTCATCGCATCAGGAGCATCTCCGATAGTTCCAAAATTAAGCAGTAAAAACAAAAGAAAAAAATCTTCACATTGAAAGACGCTTGAAGATGGGGAAAATCTTAAACAAGCCTACGCTAAAGCGAAAAAAATTGGAATTATCGGTGGCGGATACATTGGATTAGAACTTGTGGAAGCAGCTGTCCACAATCGCAAAGAAGTGGTGTTAATCGAAAAAGCTGATCGAGTGCTTAATACTTTTGATGAAGAGTTTTCCAAGATGGCATTAGAAGAATTAAAATCTAATCATGTTAAGGTTTACACTTCTGAATCATTGGTGGATATTCAAGACTTGGAACACGGTGTAAAAATCATCACAGATCAACGTGAACTAAACGTTGATATCGTGGTTTTAGCCTTAGGTGTAAGACCTAACACTCAGTTTTTGAAAGATACAGGAATTGCACTGGCTTCAAATGGAGCTGTTTTAGTGGACACTAAAATGAGAACCAACGTTGAAGATGTGTATTCTGCAGGGGATTGCAGTGTGGTGACCCACATGATTACCAATGAACAGAAGTTTTTGCCATTAGGGACCAATGCGAATAAACAAGGACGAAACTTAGCTGAAGTATTAGCAGGAGAAGACAGTGACTATCACATGGCTTTAGGTTCTGCAATGCTAAGATTGTGTAAGATGGAATTTGCGAAAACAGGGTTGAGTGAACAAGAAGCGAGTGCCCTCAACATGGATGTGGTAACGACCTTTGTAACATCCCATGATCATCCTCGTTATTATCCCAATGCGAGCGATGTTCACATTAAACTGGTGGCGGATGGAAAAACTGGCGTCTTACTTGGAGCACAGTTAGCTGGTGAAAAGAATGCTGCCTTACGATCACATGCATTCAGTGTAGCCATTTCAGCACAAATGACAGCCAAAATGTTTGCGAACTTGGACTTGGGGTATGC
>JAJOHZ010000008.1 GCA_021209625.1 Erysipelotrichaceae bacterium
AAGACTCTCTCAACATCATTAAACGAGTGCTAGATGAACATGATATATTCGTGATTTCAGATGATGTCTATGCTCAACTTGTGTATGAAGACGTAACATTCCTTAATCAAGACATTAAATACAAAGATAAGATCATTTTGACCCAATCCTTATCCAAACCCTATGCAATGACAGGGTGGAGAATTGGATATCTATGTGCCCACAAATCCATCATTAAGAATGCTCATAAGGTACAACAATACGCAGCAGCAGGGATTCCACTCTTCATTCAAGATGCAGCAGAAGTTGCACTTAATACCAATGTGGATTCGATGAAAGCCTTCTACAAGCAAAACCGAGACGATGTAGTAAAACTACTTCAAGAACATCATGTTCCATTTGTTTATCCTCAAGGGGCTTTCTACATTTTCATTAACATAAGCGCAAAAGGATTAGATTCATGGACCTTCGCTACGCAACTCCTGCATGAGAAACACGTTGCTGTCATTCCAGGAGTAGTGTTCTCACCACAGTCAGATCACTACATTCGTATTTCCTTAGCAGCATCAAATCAAGAATGTGTTGAGGGAGTATCACGACTCATTCACTTTCTTCAAGGTCAATCATGAGTAAAGACACCAAAAATCTTCCTTAGTGTATTATGCGATTCAAATTCTTTTTTCAGTTGTCTTATGGATTGCATTTACAGTCAATCATCCACTAAGGAATGTCACCAATGCTACTCTCAGATATGGATTAAGTATTCTGTTCATCTCCTTGCTCTATTTATTTTTAGGTTACATCACCATGCTCGCAAGACACACGTTCCTAAAAAACAATTCAGATGCATTTAGAATGATGACCATTATCATACTAATCAATGCGTTAAGTGCCATCATCTTTTATTTAACTTACAATGTACTCGTTTTTAGATCCTTAAACATCGTTTCGATCATGCTTAATTTCCCAGGTTATCTATTCTTACTACTTAAGCCGCTGTCCATTCTAAACCTTGGTGTCATTGTTGTATTAGCTCCATTCTCATTCACGCTTGGACTCTTAATCAGACAAACTCACCATTAAGGAGCAACTATGAAACAATTCATCATAAGCATCAAACCTCTCATCATTCTCTTATTAACGTATGTGCTGTACCAAATCAGTGATTGGTTATTCAATGGTCAACCATACACCATGATGGTCAGTTTAGTCACCATTGCAATGTTTTTCTCATTAGGGCTCATGCTACATGGTGGTAAAAGAAAAAACCAAGACTGGGTTAAGAAAGTCTTGATTAGTTTACTCATTATCCTCATTGCTTTTGATCGTCTTGGAGTTATCTCAATCACATGGTTATCCATCAGTGTGTTCATGAATGCCTACCCCTCATTAATTAATGGATTCATAGTCTATTTAGGATGGTTATTCTTCGAATAAGATTCGTCCAAGTCGTAAATGAGTCGCATCATACTCAAGCGCTATTGTGTAATCATCACTCATCCCCATGGATAATATTGTCATGTGTGGTGAGTTTTTTTGTATTCTTTGACTGATTAAAGAAGCTTCATGAAAAACAGCTTTCGTTTCATTAAGATCACCACTAGAAGGACCCATAACCATGATTCCTAGCATCTTTACATTAGGGTAGTCATCTTGATGATGAATGATTTCATTTAAGGTTTCCTCATCCATTCCATACTTCGACGCTTCTTTTGTCAAATTAAGTTGAAGTAACACACTGACAATCATGTTCAACTTCTTAGCTTCATCATCAATCACTTTAAGCAGTTTAATTGAATCCACAGAATGAATCAATGCAACCCAAGGTAACAAGGCTTTAACCTTGTTGGTTTGTAGATGACCAACAAAGTGCCACTTCCAAGGTTGGCCAATTTTTGCCTTACTAAGCAACTCTTGCACCTTATTTTCTCCAAAATCAGTCACACCACAAGCGTTCAAAGCTTCGATTTCTTGGATACTACGATGTTTACTCACCGCAACACAAACCACATGCTGAGGAATAGAATTTAGAAGTAACGTTTTCATACCCTCATTATAGATTAAAACCTTTGATTCGTCACTTGTATGGTGATTCACTTCTTTCTATAATGAATGTAGGAGAACCACTATGACCTTCTTTACCCACTTCAGTGAACTATCATCCATTAATCCTGTTATGCCATTTGATGGGCAAAATCTTACCCTCATCCTTATTGGGCTCATCAGTGCACTCATCCCCCTCATCATTGCAATCCCACTTAAAGAAAAAGGAAGACGTAACGTTTTGATTGGAGTTGTTGTCCTTATTGTTGGATTAGAGATAGCACGACAAATCTGGGCTTTATCCTTAGGACGTTATGATTTTGCGGAAATGCTACCCCTTCATTTATGTGGCATGCAAATCATCCTAATGCCAATCATGCTAAAAACTAACAAGTCTCATTGGAGAACCTTTGTTTACTTAACAGCCTTAATTGGGGCACTTGCAGCATTGCTGTTCAATGAAACCATCTTAGAGAAATACCCATTATGGCATTTTCAAAGTCTACAATCTTTCATCATCCATGGACTCATTATGGTTGTTCCTCTCTATGACATCATTTGGATGAAGTTTAGACCATCATTCAAAGACCTCCCTTTTGCGATCATTTTCATGGTTTATCTCCTCATTCAAAGCATCATTATTAATGCTATTACTTCAGGAAACTATCTGTTTGCTTCATATGCACCGAAGAACACCCCATTAGAACTTGTTGAAGGGATAGTAGGATCAACACTCTATATTCCGGTAATGTTTGGCATTGTCATTCTCATTTGGGTATTACAACTTCTGCCTTTCTATAAAAGGAGATCACAAGCATGAGACCCTTCAAAGAAGCTGTTTTTTATCAAATTTGGCCACGCAGTTTTAAAGATTCAAACCAAGATGGAATCGGTGATCTGCAAGGTATCATATCTCAACTTGATTATCTACAATCGCTCAATGTAGATTATCTTTGGATATCCCCATTTTATCAATCACCTCAAGATGATTATGGTTATGATGTCAGCGATTATCGACAGATTGATCCTAGCTATGGAACCATGAGCGACTTTCGTTTACTTGTACACGAAGCAAAGCACAGAAATATCGGTATCATCTGTGATTTAGTCGCTAATCACACCTCAACTCAACATGCATGGTTTCAAGAAGCACTCAACAATCCTGACAGTGATAAAAGAGATTACTACTTCTTTAGACCCATCAATGAAGGGTTACCAAACAACTGGATTTCAATTTTTGGTGGCAGTGCATGGACTCAAGTCAGTGAAAAAGATTATGCATTAACCTTATTTACACCAACCCAAGCTGATTTAAACTGGGATAACCCTAAAGTAAGACAAGAAATCAATGATATTATGCGCTTTTGGCTTGATATGGGCATTGCAGGTTTTCGATTGGATGTATTCAACACTATTTCAAAGATTGATGGATTAATCAGTAAATACCCTCAAAAGAAAGGATTTCAGTTTGCGGATGATTACATCCTCAATCGTCCCAAAGGACAACAGTATCTTAAAGCATTACTACAAGATCTCAAACAAGATTATCAATTCATCACCATAGGTGAGGGGATGTTGATTGACCAAGAAGCAGCCGCCATCATGTGTGGACCTGAAAAAATCAACTTGATATGATCATCCACTTTGATTTGCATATGTTAGGATGTGGACCCTTAGGCAAGTTTGATTTTAGAAAAGGTTATTGGTATTCAACAAAGGATTTTAAAAATGTCCTTCATTCTTGGAACAAAGCAGCCATCAAACATGAATTTCATGTGGCTTCAACCATGTCCAATCATGATCAACCACGCGCGGTATCTCGTTTTGGTGATGATCACACCTATCGCTTTGAAAGTGCTAAAGCTCTTTTTGCGATTAATTTCTTCAATGTGGGTAGCCCCTTTATTTATCAAGGTGAAGAAATTGCGATGAAGAACATGAAACTTCCGATTGAAGATTGGAAAGACTTTGAAGCGAAGAACACTTATAAAGCACTTCAAAGTATGATGAAAGTCCCAGCATTCCTAGCAAAGAAAATCATTCAAAAAATGAGCCGTGATCATGCTCGTGGTGTGATGCAGTGGAATCATAGTGCCAATGGTGGCTTCAGTGAAGTGCAACCATGGTTTAAGGTGAATGATGATTATGAGTCAATCAATGTTGAAAAGCAAAACGACGATTCGGACAGTGTTCTTAACTATGTAAGGCAACTCACACATTTGTATCATTCTATCTCAGCTTTCACACTAGGAAAGCACACTGAAAGCATGATTGATCATCCATATCTCATTATGATGCATAAAGATGATGGAAAACAAAGAATCAGCTGCATATGTAATTTTTCAAAAAAGAGCGTGAAGTTCACCTTAATGGATGATGAAGTGATTCTCTTATCCAATGTAAATCATCATTCTAATAATCAACTTCAACCCTATGAAACGCTTATTACTTTAAAAACTCATTTTTAAAAGTATCATCAATGAAACCAATACCTCAATTTGATATGATAGGACTACTCAGGAGGAAGATTATGTTAGTCATCGGAAATAAAGCCCCAGAATTTACTTTACAAAATGAAGCAGGAGATTTAGTTTCACTCAGTGATTTCAAAGATCAAACCTTAGTCTTATACTTCTATCCTAAAGATGATACCCCAGGTTGCACAACCCAAGCATGTTCATATCGAGATTCTAGTGAAGAATTCGTTAAAAGAGGAGTCAAAGTTGTAGGGATATCCAAAGATGATGTGAAGTCACACAAGAAGTTTCAAGAGAAATACGAATTAAACTTTACGATTCTTGCCGATCCTGAAACCATCGTGGTTCAACGCTATGGTGTGTGGAAAGAGAAATCCATGTATGGTAAGAAATACATGGGTGTTGCGAGAACAACCTTTGTGATTATAAAAGGAGTGATCCAAGCCATCTTTGAGAATGTTGATCCAAAAAACGATGTTGAACAAGTCCTGGCGTTTTTTAGACCAACAATGAGACCGCTCTATGCGGGACTCGCGATGATGATGTTTGCATTAGGAGTTATAGGAGCATTTCTTCCCGTCATGCCAACCACCATCTTTGTGATTCTATCGCTCTATTTTGCTTCAAAGAGTTCACCAAAGCTTGCATCAAAAATCAAGCAATCCACAATTGTTAATGAATACTATGATGAAGATGCTCAATCTTTATCCATGACACTCTCAAGAAAGATAAAAATATTGATTGTGGTAGGATTAACGTTAACCTTGGCTTTTGTTCTTGTGGATGTGATGTGGATTAGAATGTTCTTAATCATTCTATATTTACTTAAAGTGTTCACTTTTATCTTTATCGTTCAAACAAAGAAAGCAACTTAATCAAGTTGCTTTTGTGCATTAATGAACTGGATAAAGCGCATGATGGCTTCATCATTGATATCAAGATGAGTCACTAGACGTAACCAACCTTGAGTGCTAGGACTCAACAACACATCAAAGTCTCTAGCATCATGTAACCATTGTTTTTCATTATGATGAGGCTGCAATTTAAAGTAAACCATATTGATGTCTCGATGTGTGAGTAAAACTTCATACCCCGATTGAACTAAATGCTGTGCGATAAGATTGGCACGATGATGATCCTCAATTAATCGTTCAACATGGTGCTCTAATGCATACAAGCCAGCAGCCGCAAGGATTCCCCCTTGTCTGATACCTCCACCCAACATTTTTCGATAACGCCGAGCTTGTGCAATCAACCTTTTAGATCCACACAGCATGGATCCAATCGGAGCACCTAGTCCCTTGGATAAACAAAACATCAAGGAATCAGCTTGACTTATGACGTCTTTAAGCGGAGCATTCAAAGTGATATGAGCGTTAAATAATCGAGCTCCATCCATATGCACCTTATATCCATCACTGTGGGCTTGATGGATGATATCGTCCATGTCTTTGATAGAGACAACCCGTCCATCACCAAGGGCATTTTCAACCACCACACAGCTTATTCTTGGGAAATGAATGTTATCCATTCCACGATATTTATCAAGATCATCTTTGCTTAAATAACCTGAATCATTATAAACCAGTTGAGGATAGACACTCGATAATAAACTGATAGCTCCGACCTCATAACGATTCACATGTGCGTTGGCATGCATAAGCACACCATCCCCTTTTTGAGTATGACACATAATGGCCAATTGATTTCCCATGGTTCCAGACAAGACAAACAATGCATCTTCAAAACCAGTTAAATGGGCCACATGTTTCTCAAGTCGTTTTAAAGTAGGATCATCTTCATACACATCATCACCTACTTCAGCCTCCATCATGAACGCTCTCATTGCTTGTGTCGGCTTAGTTACAGTATCACTTCTAAAGTCAAACATAGGGTTCTCCTTAAATTGTTCTTTCTTTTTCATCCAACATTGAGTAAACTACTTGTGAGAGGATTTTTCGTATGAACTCATTACTCAATTTTTTATTGTTTGCCTCTAATGGCAGAGTGCTTATTGCACTCATTACTTTCATTGTATCACTAGTCTTAACCCTCTGGTTAGGAAAAAATACCACCTTAACAAACTTCAAATGATGATGTTTGTTTTGTTGGTCTTGTTTTGGGCTTCCATCAACATCATTCGATCTTATCGTCGTGTGTATGCCATTTCTGATGTGGATGTGGGTGGATTAGGACTTGATGGCTTAGTCACGGCTTCCATCGTCTCTGCTTATGGATTAATCTCCATTTTTGCACGTCTACCTATTTTTATACTTTCAGATTGGTTTCAATCTCGCAAATGGTTTATTGGGATTGCTTTATGGGCCATTATGCTCACAAGCATTTATGTGGTCGTTCAACCCGATGCGACATCATTGTATTTATCTTCACTCGCTTTAGGACTTGGTGCAAGCATGCTTGCCTTGTTTAATGTGATGTTTTCAGAAACCTTTGATCCTAAAGATGCATTAGTATCCGTTTCTATTCTCTCAATTGCTCCTTTAATGGCGGAATTTTTGGTTGCTCCTTTACAAACCTATGCAACCCAAGAAGCAGTTAAAAACTACACTTTATTATGGTCACTCTCAGCTGTATTAGCTTTAGTTGCTTTTGTCTTACTTTTAGGACTCAAAGACAACAAAACCAAAGTAACTAACTTTAAACTGTCCACATTCTTTAGAATTCTTCTTACACCACGCTTTCTTTTCATTGCCTTGTTTGGTGTATTAGTTTCATTTGTTCGTTTCTCAACCTCTTCTGCCAACATGGTGGCTTATGCACGAACCGATGTGGTCAACATGTCTGCTTTGTTAGTGGCTTACTTGGATGTGGTGTTCACACTCTTTCAATTGGGTGCGGGTGTCATGGTTGGGATCTATCTTAAACAAAAATTAGGGGTTAAATGGACACTTGTGTTTGGTTTAGCTCTTTCAGGTGCATTTGCTTTAATTGGGGCATTAAGTACCCACGACTTAACTTTATTCTTTGCCTATGGACTCAATGGTTTTGGCTATGGTATTACTTATAATCTACTCTTAGGATTAGCCTTAAGCTCCTTTATCAAAGAAGAAAGAGAAATGTCCATGGGAATTTATCAAACGTTCTTTGCGATTGGGATTTACTATGGTGATCAAATCTATGGGTTAGTCATGCAGTGGATAAAGGGATTAGTGGAAGGTGCAGCACTTTATCAAACGGTCTTTTTAGGGACTGCAGGATTAGTGACTGTCCTCATTATCTTAGTTCTCATCATAGTGAATGGAAAAATCAAACAAGGATTAGAAGCATGAAACTGTTTGTTGAAGTGAATTCCACTGAAAACCTACGCCTTATACTTGAAAGTCAAGCTGATGTTTGTGTCATTGGACTTCAAGGGTTTTGTGGTGATAGACTAATGAGTGTCTCTTTAGAAACATTAGATGATGTGATTAAAACCATTCATGATCATGGCAAAAAAGTATGCCTCTTTTTTCCTTATATCATTTTACAGTCTCGTTTTAAAAACAATGAAGCATCTTTAAAACAAGTAGCACTCAAAAATCTTGATTACATTGCATGTGGGGATGTTGGATTAGGATACTTTCTAAAACATCACCAAAGCACAGCACAACTCATCTTTATGAATGAAACGATGATTGCGAATACTTTTGATGCACAAACCTTTTTAGATTCAGGATTTGATTTATTTACTCCCGCAATGGATATCACTCTAGAGAAGAAACGTATCTTTGCACATCAAATGCCAAAGCAGGCATTGTTTCAATTGTGTGGTACACATCTTATTTCGACTTCACATCGTCCACTCCTTAGTTCTTATTATGATGTGATTAATCAAGATGGACCTAAGCAAGTTAAATTAAAGGAATTATCACGAGAGGCGAAGTATTTTGGTTTAGAAGATGATCAAGGTTTTCATGTCTTTCATGATCGCCTCCTTGTCTTAGATGATCCTGCTGTCCTTGCGTGTGAACATGGATATCTTTCATCGTTATTTGTGGACATTAAAGAAACTTTGATGTGGATTGAAATGCTGAAAAACAAATCATTCTCTTATGATGGTGTGAAACAACACTCTTCTCTTAATGTCTATCATGGATTAGATGAAACCGATAAAGGATTGGAGGCTGGAACATGAGTGTAGAACTGCTTGCTCCTGCTGGAGATTTACTGCGATTAAAAGTGGCTTTTGATTTTGGGGCTGATGCGGTGTTCATTGGAGGGAAAGCTTTTTCTCTTCGAGCACGTGCATCCAATTTCACAATGGATGATATCCAACAAGGGGTCAACATTGCCCATGCTAGAGGAAAGAAACTGTTTGTGACAGTCAACATTGTACCTCATGAAGACAATTTTGAAGGCATTGAACAGTATCTTACCCAACTCAATGCTATGGGAGTGGATGCGATCATTGTCGCAAGCATTGCGATGGGGAAAATCAGTAAAAGAATTGCCCCAAACATGGAAGTGCATATTTCAACTCAAGTCAGTGCAGCCAATGAACATGCTTTAAGATTTTATAAGTCCCTTGGTTTTGATCGTGTTGTACTCGCGCGTGAATGCTCTCTAGATGATGTCAGAACCATGGTGAATCTTAACATCTTACCCATAGAAGTGTTTATTCATGGTGGAATGTGTGTCAATGTCTCTGGAAGATGCACCTTATCCAACCATATGTCACTACGTGATGCTAATCGTGGAGGATGTGCTCAAAGCTGTCGTTGGAGATATGAATTGATGACTTTGGATGAACAGACCATAATCTCAAATCCTAACCTAACCTTCACGATGTCATCCAAAGATCTTAATGCTACTCCTCATCTTAAAGAATTATTGGAAATGAATGTGGCATCGTTAAAAATTGAAGGCCGTATGAAAAGTGAATATTACGTTGCGACCATTGTGAATGCTTATCGTCATTTCATTGATCATGTGGATGAGTTGGATGAAGACAATCATGTGGCTTCAACACTGGTTGAATTATCCAAAGCAGCATCACGTGCGACCTTTGATGGGTTCTATAAGACATTACCTCATTCTTCATCCATCTTATATGGCATCAATGGGGGAGGAATCAATCAAGATTTTGTGGGTGTTGTACGTAAGATTGAAGGTGATCGCATGTGGGTTGAAGTGCGCAATGTGTTCAATGATCAAGACGTCTTGGAAGTATTTGGACCTAACCATGAGAATCGCCAGTGGACTGTTAGTGATTTGAAGAATGAAGATGAAGAAAGCATTACTCGAGCTTACCAGCCCATGTCTTGGGTTTCAATGCCTTGTATTCATCCAATCGAAATTGATGAGTTCATCAGAAAGGTCACGCCATGATTTTAGAAGGAGCACTCAGTGTTAAAGCCGCATTAACGTATCAACGACGTAAGATTCATGAAGTGATTCTTCCTTTAAAGTTATCCAAAGATCAAGCGTATATCTATCATCTTGCGAAGAAAAACAACATTAAAGTCAAGCAACTTGATGATGTCAGTCACTTAACCACTGGAAGAACCCATGGGGGTGTTTTGGCAGTGGTTGAAGCAATACCCTTCAATGTTCAACCTTCGTTTAAAGGATTGGTGTTAATTGTGGAAGGGGTGGATGATCCTTTCAACTTAGGCATGATTATGAGAACCACCGCCATCAGTGGATACACCACCATCATCACCAACACCAAAGACTTCTACATTCATGAAGCCACGATTGTAAAATCATCGGCAGGAATGAGTGAAGCCTTAGAATGGATTCGCAGTGATGATATTCCTGCATTACTTAAAACATTCAAAGCAAAGGGCTATCATACGTATGCTGCTCAGCGCAGTGAACAATCTACGGCCTTTGATCGTATCAAATATCGTGTTCCAAGTGTTTTAGCAGTCGGTGGAGAGAAACGAGGGTTATCTAAAGACATTCTTGAGTTATGTGATAACCATGTGGTGATTGAATATCCATCCAATCAACGAGTGGCATTGTCAGCCGTTTCCGCAACCTCCATCCTAACCTATCACATCGGCCGTTCCAACTTATGATATACTTATCTATATGAAACTAAACATTGCCTTAGGACAAATTCGAGTTAAAGCGGGTCACATTCAAGATAATGTCAATGCGATGCTTGACATGATTCAAGAAGCCAAACAAGCAGGCAAAGACATGATTGTCTTTCCAGAAATGTGCATCAGTGGGTACATCTTAGCGGATCGTTACAATGATCAGGCCTTTTTAAGCTATGCGTATTCCATGAATCAGAAAATCCTTGAACAATCAGAAGATATCATCATTGTCTGGGGAAACATTGGATTATCAATTCATGGTGAACCAATCACAGGTCATGATGGTCGCTTTGGACGATTTAATGCAGCTTATATGGCTTATCAAAAGCAATATGTCTTAAGAGAAAACGGGGATAATATCCCACAAGTGAAGACACTCCTTCCTAATTATCGTATCTTTGATGATGCACGCTATTTTTTAAGTTCTTTAGATCTCAAGCAAAAACACTCCCTTGATTTCTTTTCTCCATTCATTGTGACCATTAAAGATGAAACCTATCGTATTGGTTTAGAAGTATGTGAAGATTTATGGAGTCAAGATTATGGTGTCAATCCAACACTGAGTTGGGTGAATGCGGGTGTAGATTTAATCATCAATGTGTCTGCTTCACCTTGGACGCTCAATAAAGAATCATCACGTTTTAAAGCCTTAAAGCATCATCACCAACAAGCCCAATCTTTCCCTTACTTCATTTACGTGAATCAAGTGGGATTTCAAAACAATGGGAAGAATGTGATTGGATTTGATGGTGGTTCCATGATGTTGGATCCTTCACTTCGACCTCTCTTACAAGGCAATGATGATTTTAAAGCTGAGTGTGTGATGTCCAATCACCCTAACAACGCTCCACAATCAAAGTTATTAAGTGGACTCATTGAAGCGGTTAAGTGCTTTGATGAAGAAGTTCTTCCTTTTAAACCAAAATGGATTGTTGGATTATCAGGTGGACTAGACAGTTCAATTGGTGCCACCCTCCTTACCATGGCCCTTGGAAAAGAGCGAGTCATTGGAGTTAATATGGCGACACAATATAACTCGTTAGCCACCATTTCCAATGCACAAACATTAGCTAAAAAAACTAGATATTCATTACAGTGAAGGAAGCATTGAACCACTGGTGAGACTAACCCATGAAGTCAGTGAAGCCTTTGGATTTGAACTCACCAGTTCGTTAGCGCAAGAAAATGCTCAATCTCGCATTCGGGGACATTTACTTTCAAGTATCGCCTCAAGTGTTGGAGGTGTGATTCTTAACAATGCTAATAAAGTAGAAACAGCACTAGGCTATACAACACTGTATGGAGATACCATAGGAGCATTAGCTCCGTTGGGAGACTGCACTAAGCTACAGCTCTTTGAATTGGCCAATGAACTAAACAACTTATTCAATGATGAAATTATTCCTTATAATTTAATTGGACAAATCAGTGATCAAGGGGTAACGTTTGAACTCCCTCCAAGTGCTGAACTCAAAGATAAACAAGTGGATCCAATGAAATGGGGATACCATGATGCTTTAGGTAAGGTTATTAACAGAGTACCCTGTTTTCAACTTTCTGAGTTTGAAAACCAAGTTAAAGCACACAGTGTAAAAAGATCAAAACCTTGCTTTCTGGTTACAAGTCTATGGATTAGACCAAGATAATCAAGCATTTAAAGATGATATGCGATGGTTTAAACGAAGTGTGAATCAGGCTGTATTTAAACGCATTCAAATGCCACCCATTGTGTTAATCTCACGTGGAGCCTTTGGTTATGATTATCGAGAAACACAAGGAATGTTTGAGGAGGAACACCATGAAGATTAAATTTGAACCCAACCTACAAAATACAATCATTGGATTCACGGTATCAGGTATTTTGATTGTGCTCTTTACATGGACATTAATGAATATTGGAAGTGTTATTGCGATCATCAAACAACTTACAGGGTTACTGTTACCTTTTATCTTTGGGTTCGCATTGGCTTTCCTTGTGGCTCCATTACAAAATTTCATTGAAAAGAAATTATTCAAATCACTTCCAATCAAACATAAGGCAAAACGAATCATCTCTACCTTTACTTCACTCTTTATTACCCTCAGTGCTTTGTTTGGTTTATTTCTTGTGGTAACACCACAACTCATTTCATCACTCAACACCCTTGTGGATCAAATACCATCCTACATTGAGTCAACAACCTTATTCATCAATCAACTTATTACCCAACTTAACATTAAATCTGAAGTCAGTGCACTACTTCAAGACATCAGTGAAGATGTGTTGCAATCCATCAGTCAACTTGGAAGAGAAGTGTTACCCAACATCTTATCCATGAGTATTAATATGTTAACCTTCCTTTTTAGGTTGATTGTTGGTATCTTCATTGCGGTTTACATGCTTCTAGAGAAAGAGCGATTTTCCAATCAAATTGCGAAGTTTGTGCTTGCGATTGCATCTAAAGAGGACGCTTTTATCATCTTTAAAGTATCTAACCTTGCCAAAGATAAATTCAACCAATTCATTTATGGTAAAACCATAGACTCCATCATTGTGGGAATTCTTTCATTCATCGTAATGAGCGTCTTACAATGGCCATATGCTTTGCTTATCTCAGTGATTGTGGGAATCACAAACATGATTCCTGTTTTTGGTCCTTTTATTGGAGCTGTACCAGGATTCCTTATATTGTTTATAGTTTCACCCACTACAGCGTTGTGGTTCATTCTCTTTATCATCATTCTTCAACAAATCGATGGTAATTACATTGGTCCAAAAATTTTAGGTGATTCTTTAGGTCTTCCTACTCTATGGATTATGTTTGCGATTATTGTGGGAGGAGGATTGTTTGGAGTATTAGGCATGTTTTTAGGGGTTCCTATCTTTGCGGTCATCTATGTGATTGTGAAGGAAACCATTCAATTAAAACTAAAAAATAAAGGCATTGAATAAAGAAAACCACTTGGGTGTTAGTCCAAGTGGTTTTTATTTAGAAACTAAACAATAAATCAGTATAGGTCGGGATTGGATACAAACTGTGATCCATGAGTGATTCAATACGATCAGCCACTTCACGACATTTAATCATATGAGGACGAACAATGTCATTAAAGAGTTTGCCTTTAGCACGAATATCATCCATGGTATGTGCTTCATCCACCAACAACATCAACGTCTTCACTAAATCATAAGCATCATCGACTAAAGCTGTTAGCTCACTCACTTTTTCATCAGCGAAGCGGGATTTCACTAAAGATGTTTGATGAATGTCTTTGAGAGTTGCAGGAAGAATGTATTTAAGTAACATTTCACTTAATGAACGTGCTTCAAACAACACGGCTTTAAAGAATTGATCATGAAGAATTTCAACACGAGCATGCACTTCTTTATCATTGTATACTCCTTGACGAGCAAACATGGCTAAGGTTGCTGGGTCTAAGTAGGAATCAATGGATTCATTGAATGATTTGATGTTTGGTAATCCACGACGTGCTGCTTCTTCAACCCATGCTTGAGAGTAACCATCACCAGAGAAAAGAATACGTTCATGCTTATTGAATCGAGAGATTAACACATCCAAGACACTTTCTTTAAGATCCTTTTTACTGGATTCAATTTCATTGGCAATCAGTGCTAACTCATCCGCTAAAGCCGCATTAAGAATGGTGTTGGTTGTGGCTGCAGAACGAGAAGAACCCACCATTCTAAATTCAAATTTAGATCCTGTGAAGGCAAATGGGGAAGTACGGTTACGATCAGAGAATTCCTTTGGCATTTCTTTTAAGTTTGACAGTGGGGAATGAACTTCACGTGTTTTGGTGATGCTAGCAACACCAGTCGCTAATGAGCGAAGTAAGTCTTCCAAGGTTGAACCCAAGTAAATGGATATAATCGCAGGAGGGGCTTCATTGGCTCCTAAACGATGATCATTACCAGCTCCTGAAGCAGACATACGAAGAAGTGTGGGGTATTTATCAACGGTAGCCATGACTGCTACCACAAACACTAAGAAGCGAAGGTTGCTGCCAGGTTCATCACTTGGATCAAACAAGTTAAGCCCAGTGTCGGTTTGTAAGGACCAGTTATTGTGTTTACCCGATCCATTGATGCCTGCGAATGGTTTTTCATGAAGTAAGCATTCAAGACCATGTTTCTTTGCTGTTTTCTTAAGAATATCCATGATTAATTGGTTTTGATCAATCGCAATGTGTGTAGGTGAATACATAGGAACAATCTCAAATTGATTAAAAGCCACTTCATTATGCTCGACTTTAGAATAGATCCCTAGCTCCCAACACGCCTTATTCACATCTTCCATGAAAGCATTCACATTCTCAGAAATTGATCCAAAGTAATGATCTTCAGAATCTTGTCCTTTAGCAGGAGCTTGCCCAATTAAAGTACGACCAGTGAGTTTTAAATCAAGACGTTGTTTAAATAAGTTCGCATCAACTAAGAAGTATTCTTGTTCTTGACCAAGATTTGGGGTTACCCCTTTAACTTCTTTATCACCTAAAAGATGTAGAACACGTGTAGCTTCTTTTGATAATGCGCGCATTGAACGTAATAATGGTGTTTTCTTGTCTAAGGCTTCTCCGTTGAAAGAGACAAAGACACTAGGAATGCAAAGCACATGCCCACGGATGAAGGCGGGAGAGGTAATATCCCAATAGGTGTATCCACGAGCTTCAAAAGTTGCTCTTAAGCCACCTGATGGGAAAGATGAACCATCAGCCTCACCTTTAATGAGTGATTTACCTGAAAAACGAGTGATTGGAACCCCATTGTCATTGGATTCTAAGAAGGCATCGTGTTTTTCAGCAGTGTTTCCAGTCATGGGTTGAAACCAGTGAGAATAGTGAGTTGCCCCATTTTCAATGGCCCATGTTTTCATGACGTGTGCTATTGCATCGGCTACAGCAGGATCAAGTGGTTTCTCATGAGCTAAAGCTTCTTTCCATAGTTCATAGATAGGTCGAGGTAAACGATCTTTAAGTACCTTGTTGTGACAGAGGTTCTTTCCAAAAGCATCAATACTTGAGTTGTGCATAATTTATTCATCCTTGCATAATATGGAAGTATTTTAGAGGAAAGATGATAAGAATGCAAGAATTTTTTAATAAAAAAAGCGTTTAATGTTGATTAAACGCTTTAATCTTAATCTTCGACTAGGACAACCTCAGTCACAAAGGGAATTTCATCCGTTAAAATTGCTTCTACTCCCATTTTATATGTTGTATCGGTTGCACCACATCCCACGCATGCTCCAAGCAATCGTAGTGTGACAACACCTTCATCGTTGACGTCCACAAATTCAACATCTCCACCATCGCGTTGAATATAAGGTCTGATCTTTTCGATGGTATCTGCAATTTGGTCGATATATTGTTCTCTCACAAGACACCTCCTTATGAACGTTATTATAGCACAAAGCATAAAGTGAGTGTGATATAATGTCTTCGAACATGAGGTAGTGGTATGTATAAAGTTGGACAAGTGGTTGTGGGCAAAATTAGTGGCATTCAGCCTTATGGGGCGTTTGTTGTGATTGATGATAACACAACCGGTCTAATACATATTTCTGAGATGAGCGATTACTTCGTTAAGGACATTGGGTTGTATGTTCAACTCAATGATCAAGTGTACTTGAAAGTCCTTGAAGTGTCTGAAGATGGTCGTCAACTCAAATTGTCACTTAAAGCGGTGTATCAACGTCCTTTAAGACGATTTAGAGCGCGTGAATTAAACCAACGATTACCGCAAAGTCATCTTGGGTTTAAATCTTTAGCTCAAAAACTACCTGGATGGATTACACAATGGAAAGGGAAATACCATGATTAAAGTTGATTTAACACATGCTAAATTAGCATCCTCCATCTTTGACAAGCAAAAGGATGTTTCACGCATTCACACCTGGATTCATGAGAAATCATACAAAGGAAGTGATTACTTAGGTTGGGTGGATTGGCCACTTAACTACGATAAAGAAGAGTTTGAACGCGTCATCAAAGCAGCCAATACCATTAGAGATAAAGCAGATGTCTTACTTGTGTGTGGTGTGGGTGGTTCTTATCTAGGAGCACGTGCAGCCATAGAGTTTGTGAAAGGACTCTATGATGAAAGTTCACCAAAGATCTATTATGTAGGTAACACCTTCTCATCCACAGCGTTACTTCAAATCTTTAAAAACATTGAAGGTAAATCCGTCTATGTGAATGTCATTTCCAAGTCTGGAACAACCACTGAAACAGCTTTGGCCTTCAGAATGATTCGCTTAAAAATGGAAGAATGGTATGGAGACGATGCAAAACATCGTATCTTTGCAACAACGGATAAAGCAAGAGGAACACTAAAACAACTTTCCAATCAAATGGGATATGAAACTTTCACCATTCCAGATGATGTAGGCGGTCGTTATTCTGTCTTCACTTCTGTTGGATTACTTCCAATTGCTGCTGCTGGAGTGGATGTTCGTGCACTCATGAAGGGTTCACTTGATGCGTATCATGATTTAAATACAGATGATTTAGCCCTTAATCCTGCATATCAATATGCAGTGGCTCGCAAGCTTCTTGAAGAAAGTGGAAAATCAGTTGAAATTATGGTTTCTTATGAAAGTCATTTTGCGATGCTAGCTGAGTGGTGGAAACAACTCTTTGGTGAATCAGAAGGTAAAGAAGGCAAAGGATTATTCCCTGCTTCGGTCATTAACTCTACTGATTTACACTCCATGGGACAATTTATTCAAGAAGGGAAAAAAGTCTTCTTTGAATCCGTGCTTCGTGTGAAAGATGTTTTATTGGATGGCAGCGTATTAGTCAGTGAAAATGATACCGATCAAAATCAATTACTTGGCAGGAAAGTCATTACATTGGGTGAACCAACAAGCACTTTTAGGAACACTCTCAGCCCATGTGAATGAAGGAAATGTTCCAAATATTCTTATTGATATTCCAAAGCATGATGCATATACCTTTGGTTATCTCATCTACTTCTACTTCAAAGCAGTTGCAATGAGTGTATACATGGATGATGTAAATCCATTTGATCAACCAGGTGTTGAAGTGTATAAACGTAACATGTTTAAATTGTTAGGAAAATAAAATCAAAGTTTAACTAAAAAGACTAGCGAAATCAGAATCGCTAGTCTTTGTTTATTTATAAGATTGTGCGTATGGTTTTAAGTTTTCGGTTATTCCAACCCAAACATCAATCACTTCATTTTGACCAAAATTAGAAAAGGTTTGTTGGCTCGCTTTGGTTTCAAGAAGCGATGCATCGGGTCTTGAATTTTCATCAAACACCCATACGGCACCGAAGAATTGATTAGGATAAGCAGCTTGAAGTCGTTCTAAGAATGCTTTTCCTTCTTCTAAAGTTTTTAAGAAGAGTATGGTTGATAAGGTATCACCAATGGTTGCATCTTCACTCACCACCACCACACTTCTAAAATGATTGACTGGAAGCTGTGTTTTAGGATTCACGAGATGATGATAGAATACACCATTTTCATCCACATAGTTTTGCTGATCAATACCAGATGTTGAAATCGCAACATTAAATGGCATTTCAATGTTTTCAACACCATTAGCAACACCAATGTTCCAAGGTTTATCTTCTTCTTTTAAACCAAGTAAGTTAATGGATGAAAGTCCAGCTGAAATAAGAGCACGAGTTAACCCAGCTTCTTCAATGGCTTGTGTGGCCTTATCTGCGGCATAACCTTTCGCAATCCCGCCTAGATCAAGACTTGCACATGACTTTGTAATGAAGATAGTAGAGTTGACTTCATCAATCTCAATTAAATCCCAACCAATACACTCAGCAGCGATAGCTAAACGATCAAGATCAGGAGTGGGACCTAAACCACCATTCATCTTTGCTTCTCCACGGTATTCATGCCAAATCTCGAAAATAGCCCCAGCAGTTACATCAAAAATGCCATCACTTAAGTCGTACATCGTTTTTGAAATTTTAAGTAACTCAATGACACGTGGATCAACTTTAACAGGGGCAATTCCTGCCATTTGATTCACAGTGTATAAGGAACTAACCCCTTCATACGCAGCATAGCGATCAAAGTGTTGGTTTAAATCTGTAATTGTGCTTTTAAAAAGTTCGAATTGTCGATCAAAATCACGTTTTGAATTGGTTAATCCAATTAATCTGAATTCGGTGTTAAACCCAGCAGTAATTGTACTGTTGGTAAAACGTTCTATTTGAAGTGCATTACGAATTTGAACGCCAGCGATCACAATGACCACAAAGACAATCAGACCAGCACGAAACCATTTATTTTCAAGCATAAAGTCTCTCCTTTACCGTAATAGTATACCAAAGCATCTGTCAAAAAACCTACATTATTTTGTGTGATTTGTTATAAATTTAACAAGAAGTATTTAAGCTTGTGAATGAGAGTGATATAATACCACTATGTCATGACTCATAAGGTCATTTCAAATGTTAAGAAGGTTGAAAGGAAGGTCACTATGTCAGTTTGGATTGGTTCCATGCAGAAGCATATCGAAGGCTTTAAAGAGCTAACCACTTACAACGACATTGTCAATATCGCTGCACCTAAAGAGATTTACATCCCTTTAATCAATGGTGTTTCCACAGCGTTTGAAGTGTTGGTGAAAGAAGGCGATCGTGTTTTTGTGAATACTAAAGTTGCGGTTCGCAACGATCGATTTGAAGTACCTCTGTTTTCTCCTGTATCAGGAGTTATCAAAGGTATCAAAAAAATCATGCATGCTTCACTCAAGCCAGTGGATCATATTGTGATTGAAAATGATGAGTTGTATGAATCAACCATCAGCATTCCAAAATTTGATTTGGAGAATGCAACCAAAGATGAGGCTATTGAATTTGCTAAGGTAGCAGGTATTGTTGGTATGGGAGGTGCAGGATTCCCTACATATTTCAAATACCTTACTCCCGCAACACTTAAAGCGGTGTTGATTAATGGTGTTGAATGTGAACCTTACATTACCGCAGACTATCGCATGATGGAGAACTACACTCAGGATTTAATCACTGGGTTTATTGCCATGATGAAAATGGCTGACGCTCAAGAAGTTCACATCGCGATTAAGAAATCTAAAAAGAAACTCATTAAATACATTCAAGAGGCCATCAAGCCATATCCATTTGCTTCAATCAAAGAAGTGGATGATGTCTATCCTATGGGATGGGAACGTACATTAGTGTATGCCATTTATAAAAAACGTTATGTTAAGATCCCTTGCGAAGTGAACGTTATTGTAAATAATGCAACCACAGCGATTGCATTGGGTCAAGCCATCAATAAGCAAATGGGTCCTACCATGAAGATGGTCACTGTTTCAGGTAATGGAATTAAGAATCCAGCTAATGTGTTTGTTCCAGTAGGAACCCCAGCAAGTCATATTATTGCTCAGTTGGGTGGATATACCGATGAAAACATCACTCTAGTGGCAGGTGGTCCGATGATGGGTAAAACCATGACAACCGATGCCTGGGTGGTGACTCCTTACACAAATGCAATTACCATTACTAAGACAGAACAAGTGGATTCCATGACTTGTTTGCGTTGTGGAACATGCAATGATCATTGCCCTGCAGGATTACTTCCTGTACGTATTAATAATGCAGAACAAGCCAAGAATGTTGATATGATTGCTCAACTCAATGCGGATCTTTGCATTGAATGTGGTCTTTGTACTTATGTTTGTCCATCTAAATTAGAAGTAACTGAAGGGGTACGTCGTGCTAAACGTGTCCTTGCGTTGAAGAAGGGGGCTTAATCATGAAATTTCAATTTAAAGTCTCACCTACAATGAAGACTCGTCAAAGCACACAACAAATCATGATGTTGCTTACACTTGGTTTAATGTCAGTGGTGTTATTCTCTTCTGCATTCTATTTTGTTGAGTATGGGATGGATTATGTTGTGCATCTTTGGAGCTTATTGGCTGTTGCGGTTTCCGTTGCGGTAGCATCAGAAGCTGTTTGGGCTTATTTTCTGAAGAAAGACATTGTTAAGTACTTAAAAACATCCTTTCCATGGGTGACTGCTATTATCTTAGTGCTCATGGTTCCAATTTCAACACCTCTCTATCCAATCGCTATTGGTACATTCTTTGCGATTGTGGTAGCTAAACTTATGTTTGGTGGGTTTGGACATAATGTCTTTAACCTTGCTGGGGTAGGACGTGCTGTCATGTTATTCAGCTTTGGTGCTGCCATTATGCCAGACTTGGTTACTTCCGCTACACCAATTTCATCCATTGCTAATCTTGGATGGGTTGTTAAAGATGCAGTTCAACTTGAAACCTTTCTAGCACAATTTGGTGGTATCAGTGGATTACTCTTTGGATGGTATCCTGGAGCTATCGGAGAAACTTCCGCATTACTTATCATGGTTATTGGAATCTTCTTGGCTGTTAAGAATGTATTGGACTGGAGAATTCCAGTGTTCTACATGGGAACCATCTTCGTGTTATCTGCATTAGTCGCAGCGATTCAAGGTTTAGGCATCTGGTTCCCACTCTACAATATTTTTGCTGGGGGAGCGATGTTTGGAGCTGTGTTTATGTTAACAGATCCAGTCACCAATCCTACATCAGCTTCTGGCCGTATCTTGTTTGCGATTGGAGCAGGTATCATCACCATGCTTATTCGTCTACAAGGTAACTATCCTGAAGGGGTTGTCTTCTCAATTTTAATTATGAACATGTTGTCTCCAATGATTGATCGTTTTACTGATGGATGGCAGCTTGAATTATCGAAGAAATACGTTACTTCTATCGCAACACTCAGTGTTGTGGGTGCACTTCTTATGGGTGTTGTTGGGTTTAACTTACAGGCTGTAGCCATTGAAGAACCTGAACCGGAAGTACCAGATATTACATTATCTTCACCCATTGCGCTTGATCAAAGTGCAAGTGCAACTCAAGGTGTTATCTTGTCATCAAGTGTTGATGGGGATGCTACTGTTGTATTAGTAGAAATTAAAGGATACGCCATTCTTGAAGGTGGTTATGAAGGAGCTCAACCGAATAAGGTTGAAGTTCGTGTTAACACATCCTCATTAAAAGTTGTGAGTGTTACTGTGGTTGAAATTAAAGACACCAACAACATTGGTACTAAAGTCGACAATCCTATCTTCCTTGATCAGTTTAAAGATCTTGATCAAACGGGCAGTGTGGATGCAGTGTCAGGGGCAACAGTCACATCACTTTCAGTGGTTCGTGCTGTCTATGCTGCGTTAGAGCATGTTAAAGGAGGAGAATAAATATGAATAAGAAAGTTGTTCAATTAACCCTCTTCTTAGCCATTATTGCTTCTATTTCTGGAGGATTACTCTCCTTTGTAAACTCATTTACTGCTCCAATCATTAATGAAAATGCAATTGCAGCTGAAAAAGTGACATTACAACTCATTTTCCCAAATACTGAAGAATTTGTTCCTGTTGCTGAATTTGAAGATGAAACTGGATCCATTCTTGCGATCTTTGAAGCTAAAGGAGCAGGATATGCGTATAAAGTCTCTCGCATGGGATATGCGAATCCAATCGTTATGATGGTTGGGATTTCCAATGATGCGAAGATTGTTGGATTACAAGTGTTAGAACTTTCAGACACTCCTGGTTATGGTATGAAGATTGGAGAAGCAGCCTTCATCAACTCAGTGGTTGGTAAAGGCACAACGGATGGTTTAGATTTAATCTCTGGAGCAACCGTTTCATCCACTGCAGCGGTCACCGCAATCAATGCTGCTCGTACACATTTCAATAATCTAAAAGGAATTGATGATGATGGTTCAGGTGGAGTTATTACCCCACCAACGCCTGAATTAGGTGAAACCATTGCCTTAAATTCTGAAACAGCTACCTTAATTACTGGTAACATTACAAATACCGTCGTTAATGGTGATGAAACAGTTTATACTGTAGAATCCAATGGTTATCGTGTTGCAGAAGGATATGAAGGTGCTAAACCTAACGTGTTCAAAGTCACCGTTAACACAGCCACTAAAACGGTTGTCAGCTTAGAAGTTTTAGAAATGAATGATACTGTCGGTATTGGCGATAAGGTTGAGCATGAAGTGTTCTTATCTCAATTTGTCGGATTATCCTTAGAAGATGAAAATTCAAGTGTTGATATTGTCAGTGGTTCAACTCGTACGTCTATTTCGGCCATTCGTGCTGTTGTGACGACAATTGGAAAGTAGGTGAACACAATGAGTCTATTTAAAAACCTATCCAATGGATTAGTTAAAGAAAATCCAGTATTCGCGCTCTATTTAGGACTATGTTCAGTGCTTGCGGTATCTAACACCATCAGTAATGCACTAGGGATGAGTGTTGCGGTTATCATGGTATTAACGGTTTCAAACGTTATTATCTCAGCTCTACGAAAAATTATTCCTAGTGAAATCAGAATTCCTGTTTACATCGTGGTTATTGCTACATTAGTTAAAATTGTTGAAATGCTAATGCAAGCGTATACTCCTGAATTGTATACAGCACTAGGTGTGTTTATTCCTCTTATTGTCGTTAACTGTATCATCTTAGGTCGTGCCGAAGCGTTTGCATCAAAAAATAGTGTTGGTGCTTCAGCGATTGATGGTATTGGTATGGGACTTGGTTATACTGCTGGGATTTTCATGCTTGCTGCAATTCGCCAACTCTTTGCGACAGGTGCATTAAGTTTGATTAATCCATTCAACCAAGCGGTGATTTTTGATATCACCATCATTCCAACTCAGTTTACTATTCCATTGTTTGCACAACCTGCAGGGGCGTTCATTACCTTTGCGGTATTGGCAGCATTACTTGAAGTCTATAAACAAGCGGGAGAAAAACCTGCTAAGAAAGGAGCATAAACATGGAACTATTTTCACTTTTTATCTCCGCTATCTTTATTAATAACATCATCCTCAATAAGTTCTTAGGTATGTGTCCTTTCATGGGCGTTTCTCGTAAGACAAGTTCAGCATTAGGTATGGGTGGAGCGGTAACCTTTGTTATCTTCTTCTCTTCACTCATCACTTGGGGATTGTTTGAGTATGTCCTTGAACCACTTAATCTTCAATACATGGATTTAATTACCTTTATTCTTATCATTGCATCCTTTGTGCAACTTGTTGAGATGATCATTAAGAAGTACTCTCCATCCTTGTATAAGGCTTTAGGGATCTACTTACCTCTCATCACAACCAACTGTGCTGTCTTATTCGTTGCTCTTGAGAACATTAAACAAGGATTTAGCTTTGTAGAATCAGTGGTTTATTCCTTGGCAGTTCCAATTGGGTTCACCCTTGTATTGATTATCTTCTCTGCAATTCGTGAGCGATTAGATATTGCTGATGTACCTAAGCCATTAAAAGGTAATCCTGTCGCAATGATTGTTGCAGCGATTATGGCGCTTGCTTTCTCTGGATTAGCAGGATTGGTGTAATATGCAATTTATTGCTCCATTGCTTTTCTTAGGTTTTCTTGGAGGGGTGTATGCTTCGGCGTATTACCTTAACTTGAAGACGCCTAAACCTGAAGGGTGTGACGATGTGGATGTGTCATGTGGATCATGTTCAATTTCATCATGTGGTTTGCATCCATCCAACAAAGAACTTATCGTGGAGGTTAAATCATGATTGAAGCTATTATTCTCATGTTAGTGCTTGGTGCATTACTTGGGTTAGGTCTTGGCATTGCAGATGAGGTGTTTTATGTAAAACCAGATGAGCGATTTGAAAAAGTGCTCAACATGTTACCAGGATACAACTGTGGAGCATGTGGTTATCCTGGATGTCAAGGTATGGCTGAAGGATTACTCAATGGTGAAGTAACTGCTGTCTCTCAATGTAAACCTTCCAATGCGGACCAAAGAAGAGATATTTCAACGTACTTAAATGAAAATCCTGGTCCAGATGGTAAAACGTTAGTGATCAAACCTTAAGAAAATGGGACTCCCATTTTCTTTTTCTTTTCATTCTTTTGAAAATGTGTATAATAGACTAAGTGTGAGGAATAACTATGCTTATTAACGTTCTATTATTAGTTTTAGGTCTTGGATTTATCATTAAAGGTGGTGATTGGTTTGTAGACTCGGCCATTTGGATGGCTAAAATCACAAAGATTCCACCTTTCATTATTGGAGCAACCATTGTTTCTCTTGCGACTACAGTCCCTGAGGTATTGGTATCTGTTTTGGCCACAGCCCAAGGTTCAACTGATCTAGCTCTAGGCAACGCGATCGGATCAATCATTGCAAACATTGGATTAATCATGGGGATCTCTCTTTTTGTGGCTCCACCTAAAACAACAAGCAAAGATTACATCATCAAAGGTTTATACATGGTGGGTGCAGCCCTTGTCTTGATCTTCTTGAGTTTAGATGGAGAACTAAGTAAGCTACAAAGTATCATTCTATGGGTCCTTCTGATTGGATTCTTTGTTTTAAACATTACGACGAGTCAAAAGCAAGAGGATATTGAGGAAGTTTCCTTTGATAAGAAATACATCCTTCTGTTTATCTTAGGTGCAGTGAGTGTTGTGATTGGAGCAAGATTACTTGTTGATAATGGAGTTGCGATTGCTAGAGCATTGAACATCTCTGAAGCTATTATAGGTTTAACCATCGTTGCTGTTGGGACATCACTTCCTGAATTAGTGACAACCATCACAGCGTTAATTAAGAAGAATTCAAACCTTTCATTAGGTAATATTGTTGGGGCGAATATCATGAATATTCTACTGGTCATTCCAGCATCTACCCTTGTTTCGAATGGGGGACTGGTGATGAGAATGCAGACGGTTAGACAAGATATTCCGTTCTCAGTCTTATTTATGTTGATTGCGATGATTCCACCGCTTTTATTCAAACGCTTCTTTAAGTGGCAAGGATTGCTCATGCTTGTCACTTATGGATTATATTTACTAATAACAGTGCTATAAACAGTGAAGGAATTCACTGTTTTTTTTCGTATTGTGTATTAGAGGTGCCTATGAAAAGTATAAGTATCATCTTTGGATTATTTGTGTTCTTTGTGACTGTCGTTTTATCGATGGTATGGTTCATTCAATTTCAGATACAGGGAGATCGATTTCTCTACAACACGAAGCAAATGCATCGAACATTAAGTTTGCAGTGTATTCAACACGGATGCACTTCACACTCGCTTCAACACGATATAAATCAGTTTTTGACTCAAACATGGCCAGAAGCTCAATCAAAATCAGCGATCATTAAACGTTTTAATTTGGATCCATTTCTTTTGGAAATTGAACTAAAACTTAAACTTAATCCTACTGGTCATACTATGAAGTTTGAATATTCAAAAATAATGATTGGAGAAGAACAATGATATTTGATTATACTATTTTAACCCCATACATCAATGATTCACAGATAACGGACATTAATTACAATGGCCATGATTTGTGGTGTGACCATCTGAAAAAAGGGAGATAATCAAGTTAAATCATTTACGTTTCATTCACAAATGCAACAATTAGCTTATCGATTCGCTAATCATGTGAATCAGACATTCAATCCAAAGACCCCGTGTGTAGAAGCTCAGTTTGATGGGATGAGATGTCAATGATTCATGAATCAATCACTTCGTATTTATCCATTTCGATACGAAAAACACCAATGATTGCACGACTATCACAAAAGCAAATGATTAAGGACCACTATGCTCCAAATCATGTGATTGAATACTTAAATCAAGCAGTTAAAGACAGAAAGAATATCCTTGTGTCTGGACTTCCTGGGGCAGGTAAAACAGAACTTATCAAATACTTAACGTCTTCGATTCATCCATTGGAGCGAATCATAACCATTGAGGATACATTGGAGATGCATGTGAAGTCATTGTATCCCCATTTAGACTGTGTAAGCATGAGAGTGAATGATGCATTTACCTATGAAATGGCAATTAAGGCTTCATTGAGACAACGACCAGATTGGATACTTGTATCAGAGGTACGCTCGAAAGAAGTGTATTATTTACTTCAAAGCATGAGTACGGGTACTCATTGCTTATCAACACTACATGCCTCTAATGCTCATCAAATTCCTCAACGTCTTATTCATATGATTCCTGGGCATGACTTATCATATGATCAGATGAAATCACTTATTCATGATGCAGTGGACATTGGGGTTCATATTGAATCCAGCATTACTTCAAAAGGTATTCTTCGAAGGATTAAAGAAGTGGTTACATTCTCAATCAATGAAAATAATCATCCCATCACAACAACCATTTATTCTTATGATGACCAAAGACATCAAGAGGGGGTTAGTCAATGAATGGGGTGGCAATAATGATTGGACTTGTGTTCATCTTCTATGTTAATCGACAATTATCAATTAAAGTGTTATTCAAAAAATCAAGTCCTATCTATTCCATTTATGGTCCAGCAGTTGGATTCTTTCATCGAAAAGAGGCTTGGATTAAGATGATGTTTTTATTAATAATGATGATGATTGTTGGTGTTGTATTTAAACTATCAATTGACTATGTATGGATCATGTTTCTTTTGTGTTCGGTATCTTTACCACTGCTTTTGTATTATCAATCACAAGCAAATCATCATGCGCATGAATTTAATCAAGTGACCACATTTCTTCAACATTTTTTAGCTCACTTTAAAATTCACCAACAAGCTTATCATGCGCTGAAAGACGTTAGTCATGTTGTGGATGAATCAAGAAGTCAGCTCATACACACAGCTATAGAAACACTTGAAAGAGATGCAACTGTTCATCCTTTATACTTTATGACTCAATGGTGTCCTCATTTCATTGTGATTAATATTATGTCATGGATTCAGCATGTTGAAAGTCATGGATTTGAACACAATCATGAAATTTTGGACATGTTGGAGAACGACATTGATGATTGGATTGAAGACTCAACTTTATACATGAAGAATATGCACAGCATAAAAAATAAAATTCTCATATTATGTGGCTTATCACTACTCATCTCATTATTTAATCAACACATGTTAGGAAGCTTTATGGATCTTGCAAGCAATCAAGTGTACCAATTTGCTACGTTTACTTTCTTAACTGTCGTGCTATTTACAGGCATTAAAGCATTTAAACTAATGGATTGCTCGTGGATATTGAAGAGTGAATTGTTATGGAAAGAATGATGGCGTTATGGATAGGATTAGGTTTGTATATTTTCCTTTGGTTGAATAAAAAAACTTTGGAAAAATTATTTCTTGAAAAGGAAACAGAACATTTATTGCATATATTAGAGCGAGGAAGTTGTGATGCATTTTCATCCAAGCGGTTAACACGTGGATTGCTTGTGTTAGGATTGGCGTTACTCTCATATGCTTTAGATCTTGGTTTAATGCAAAGTCTAGGTTGGGTTGGATTGAGTCTTTGGATGATTAAATGGCCTAACATTCAACTGCATCAATTGCATCATAAACGATTGAATCAACTCAAAATTGAGTTTCCAATCTGGTTGAGACAGCTGCAAATCTTACTTCAGCACAACACCGTAGTTCAAAGTTTGAAACTTTCTTCATCGCATGCTCCAAGTTTGTTTAAGGTGGCGTTAAAAGATTTAGTGATTGAATTAGAGCAGACACCTCATGATTTGTCATTGTATACCTCTTTCTTACAAGACTATCAGAGCATTGAAGTATTACGAGCGATGAAACTGCTTTATCGCTACAATGCAATCGGTTCAGATGATTCAACACGACAATTGTCACGTCTTATCTTAGCAACCACGAAATGGTTAAGAGACCAACGTTCATCCATTCAATCAACTTCACTGTCGATGATTGGGTGGTGGGGCATGCTTCCCTTAATGGGAGTGTGTGGTGTATTTATTGTAATGTTGGGACAAACCTTCATGACATTATTAGAAAGGAGGTAAAATGAAAGCTTTTTTTGAAGAATATGGCTTAGTGCTTGTGGTTACAGTCATTGCGGTAGGCATGATTGCATTCTCAGAAGATTTTAAAGTGACACTTAAAGACAATTTAAATTCACAGTGGCAAAGTATGACGGAAGTGGGTAATTAATGAAAGGTTCCTTTGAATTTTCATTCATTATGATCTTTGTTATGATGTTCTTGGTGATAGGTATGGGCTTAATTAATATCATGGTTCAATATCAGGACGCAAGAATGCTTCAAGAACGAATCATTGCCCACATTGAAGTGATGGAATCCTTTGACCCTAATCAGTTGAAAACATTGACTCAAATCAGTGCATGCGATCAATGTGTTGTGTCATATCAAGCAGATGAGCATCATCGCATTGAAGTCACAATTCAATTTCCACTTCGACTACCCATCATTGATTGGTCAATCAATACAATCATCAGTGCAAAAACGATTCCATTGTTATAAAAGTTTAGTAAGTAAAAAGGCGAAATTACGCCTTTTTTTTCATGTGATTATGCTATTATAGTGAGGTGAGGTATGTATGATATTAACAGTCGATGTTGGAAACTCAAGTGTCTTTATTATTGGGTATGAAAACAATAAAAGGGTTTATGAAAACAGACAAGAAACCATTAAAGTAGATGTGGTTTCCTATTACTTGCATTATTTTGAAATGATTAAAGTAACATGTGAGAGTAAATCAACCATTGATGGTATTGTGATTAGTTGTGTGGTTCCCTTAATCAGTGAAGCGATTGTTTCATGTATCGTAGAAGTGTTTAAAATAGAACCATTGGTTGTAAGTGGCAAACTTATTCAATCATTTGAAAACAGGTTATCTAATCCTACAGAAATTGGAGCTGATTTACTTGCGACAACCATAGCGGTGCTTGATAGAAATCTCTATCCTGCATGTGTAGCAGATATTGGAACCGCAACAAAAGTAACTGTTATTAACGAAGAGGGTGCATTCATGGGAGGAGTCATTGCTCCTGGTATTGGCATTTCATCCATTGCCCTTAATAAATCTATTCCCCATTTGCCTCCAATTGAATTAAGAGTGCCTAAGAAAGTCATAGGATATGATACAGTAAGTGCCATTCAATCAGGAGTGATGTATGGGCTTATAGGAAGTATTGAGGGAATTTGTCATTCAATTGAAGGTGAGCTTGGGGTTGAAACCCGAAAAATTCTAACTGGTGGATACTCAAATCTCATCTTTGAACACATGGATTCTTTTGAGTTTATGCCTTACTTATTGAATGAAGGCCTACTTATCATATATAATCGAGTCGTAAAGGAGAAGTTATGAAAACAAAACTATTAGCATATAATGCGTTAATGATAGCGTTGATTGCGGTAATGGCCTTTGTACCATGGTTAGGAATTATAACCATTGGGCCAGTCTCCATCACAATCTTACATGTGCCTGTCATTATTGCAGCTTTATTATTGGGGGGGCAAAGTGCCATCATTGCATCACTTGCGTTTGGTGTAAGTACCATGTTAGTGGCAATGACACGAGGAGTAGGACCGATTGATTTATTGTTTACTAATCCAATCGTCTCTGTATTCCCACGATTATTATTTGGATTAGTCTTAGCAGGACTCGTCAAACTCTTTAACAAGGCTTATGCTAAAGATGCTTTAACCGATATTGTGATTGCGATTGTTGGTACCATAGCACATACCTTGTTTGTGTTAACTGTCTTATTTATGTATTTAGGATTTACAGGAAGTTTCCTTGAACAATTGTCTTCTTGGTGGACATTTGTCTTAGGAATTCTGTTGGCCAATACTTCTTTTGAAGTATTAGCATCCATCTTTATTGCGATTCCTGTAGTTAATGTTTTAAGAAAAAGAATCCACTGATTTTGAACACTTAAGTGCTTTACAATCTCATTGAAATAGGATAAAATTGAAAAGCACTTATTCATGGCGATCGTGGCGAAGTGGTCAACGCACCGGGTTGTGGTCCCGGCACTCGCGGGTTCGAAACCCGTCGGTCGCCCCATATTTAAATCAAAGCACCAGCGATTGCCGGTGCCTTTTTTATGCTTTGATTTCTTTGTTGAAGAAGGATTCAATAAGACTAAAGATTTGATTGTTGTAAGTGATATCTTCAACTAAATTATGATTAACCCCTTCTAAAACAATCAATTGTTTATGAAAACTGCATGTCTTCTCATAAGCATAGTAACTGCTGCTTAATGGAATGCGAGAGTCTTTTGACCCATGTATAATGAGTAATGGGCAAGAAACAGTTTTAATTGATTCTTTGTATTCTTTTACCACTTCTTTAAATGTTTTTTCAAATGAAGCAGGCAGTGGTAAGAAATCGGTGTCTGTCTCAACAGGTTTAGGAAGAATGGACTTCACCATTTTGTTCTTAACATTCTCAAAGGTGATATACTCAAAAGCAGGAGCAAGAAGAATGAGTCGATTCACTTTCACTTTTGAAGCAATAGCACTTGCAACAACCCCTCCCATCGAAAAACCAATGACAATCAACTTGGAATATTTTACGGAATATTGCGCAGCACGATCAATCATGTTTTCCACCCATTGAGTTGCATTTGAATCATGTTCATCAAGAGGATCATAAATAGCAGGATAAAAAACATTGTACCCTTCATTTTCTAAGAATTCGATCAAAGGATCTAAAGCATGCCATCGACGTTTAGAGTATCCATGCACAATGAGAATGGCGGTAGAGCGATGTTTAAACTTTTTTAATAGTGATTTCATACAAACTCCTTATTATCATTATACCATGGATGATTTACAGAGTTGTTAGGAGTAATGAGTTGTGACTAAACATTGAAAAATCACGATAATACAAGTATAATGACAACATAAAAGATGGAGATAACAATGAGTAAAAAAGACATTTTAGTTGAGATTTCTGCACGTCATGCGCACGTAACCCAAAAAGATTTAGAGATTTTATTTGGTGAAGGAGCAACCTTAACTCCTACTAAACCATTATCCCAACCTGGTCAATTTGCGACAGCACAAAAGATTGATGTGGTTGGACCTCGTAATACGTTAAAAGGGGTTACTATTTTAGGACCAGTTAGAAGTGCAACTCAAGTGGAAGTTGCTGCAACAGAAGCACGCACCTTAGGTATTAAAGCACCAATCAGAGAATCTGGCAATGTTGCTGGGTCAGCTGGAGCAACCTTAATTGGACCTGCAGGATCCATAGTGATTGAAGAAGGAGTTATCGTTGCGAAACGTCATATTCACTTCTCAGATGTTGAAGCTGTAGAATACAATGTTCAAGATAAAGAAGTGGTGATGGTTAAAGTATCATCGGATGATCGTACACTCATCTTTGATGATGTGGTGGTTCGTGTTCATCCAAATTTTAAAGCGGCCATGCACATCGATACTGATGAATCCAATGCTGCTGGAATCAGTGGTGAAGTGATGGGAGAAATCATTAAGAAGTAATTCGTGGAAGGGGGAGTAAGGGAAAGAATGCTCATTTGAGCATAGGAAGCACCATGAATCATGTATTTATCCTTAATCCTGCGAGTGGAAAGAAGAAGTCTCTCTCGCTGGTCAATGATATTCATCAACACATGTCTGTTTTGAATGAACCGTATGAAATTGTATATACGGAATATGCAGGACATGCGACTGAAATTGCTGCTAATTATCACGAACCTGATACTTGTGTGTATGCTGTAGGAGGCGATGGCACAGCGTATGAGGTTCTTAATGGTCTTCAAGAAAACGTATGTATGGCCATTATTCCAGCTGGAACAGGCAATGATTTTTATCGTATGCTTGATTTAGGGAAAGATCTCAACACTGCTTTAAAAGATACGATTTTAGGTCGAGAGGTTTTGGTTGACTATGCTGTTGCTAATGATAAAAAATTCATCAATATGATGGCGATGGGTTTGGATGCTCAAGCTAATCGTATTGCTCAAGACATTGCGCGTAAACTGCCTATTCCTCGTGCTTTAGTGTATGTGGCATCAGCTTTGATGGCAATTGCCAATCCAATCAAGATTGATGTGGAAGCACATATCAATGGTGAGGTAATTAAAAAAGAAAATTGTCTTATCCGCCATCATGAATGGAAT
>JAJOHZ010000046.1 GCA_021209625.1 Erysipelotrichaceae bacterium
TAGTTTACCTGTAAGAATTAAACGTCCTTTACCATCAAAGGTGGTGACTTCCACCGGAAGCACATCCCCACCAAAGGAGGTATACGCTAAACCAGTGACCACACCCACTTCATTGTTCACTCTTTTTTACCAAACTCATACACTTCTTTGCCTAGCATCTCCACAATCTTTTTAGGGGTAATGGAGATTTTCTTTTTCCCATCTTTAAGCACCGCTAAGACAGATTTTCGACACAATGCCGCAATTTGACGCTCAAGCTGACGTACTCCTGCTTCACGTGTGTAATGACGAATCAAGTACAAAATCGCTTCATCACTGAACAAGGCTTGAGTTGGTTTTAACCCATTCACAAGCATTTGCTTAGGGATAAGATGACGACGTGTGATGTGTAGTTTTTCATCCTCAGTGTAAGAAGAGAGTTGAATCACTTCAAGACGATCTCTTAGTGCTGGAGGTATGTTATCAAGGTAATTGGCTGTCGCAATGAACATGACATTGGATAAGTCATACGCTTCTTCAAGGTAGTGATCCGAGAACAATTTGTTTTGCTCAGGATCTAGCACTTCCAACATCGCTGAACTTGGATCGCCTTTGTAGTCAGAAGCCATCTTATCAATTTCATCAATGAGGAACACAGGGTTAATGACCCCCGCCTTTTTCATCCCTTGAATGATACGACCAGGCATTGACCCTAAATACGTACGACGATGTCCACGAATCTCAGCTTCATCACGCACGCCACCTAATGAGGCTTTAATGAATTTACGATTTAATGCATTGGAAATGGATTTCGCTAAGGATGTTTTACCCACCCCTGGAGGACCCACTAAACAAATAATAGGAGCATTCAAAGACTTGGTCATGGTTTTTACCGCTAAGTACTCCATGATACGATCTTTGACTTTTTCAAGTCCATAATGATCCCCATCAAGGACTGCTCTTACCGCATTCAAGTCCTCATTGTCTTCTGTCATTTGCCACCAAGGTGTCTTTAAGAGCCAATCCAAATACGTACGGATGACTCCAGACTCACCACTGGCTGCAGGAAGCATTTCAAAACGGGAAAGTTCTTCCAATGCTTTGGCTTTGATGTTGTCAGGATAAGGATTGTTTTCAATGATAGAGCGTAAATCATCTCCATCTTCATCCTTGATGCCCACATCACCCAATTCTTCCTTAATCGCACGCAGTTTTTCACGCAAGTAATACTCTCGTTGATTGTCTTCAATGCGCTCTTTCACACGATCATTGATGTCTTGTTCAATGGATGAAATTTGCTTTTCAGTTTGAAGTTCACCAATGATGAGCATGAGACGCTCATTGATGTTCAGTGTTTCAAGTAACGCTTGTTTCTTTTCTAAGTTAAGTGGGAAATACTGAGCAAATTGATCAGAAAGCTGAAGGGCACTGACCCCTTTAGTCAATTGATTAATCATCTCAGTTGGAAAATTCACATTGGTTGCGGCAACATTTTCAAGTTCCTTCGCAATACGACGAATGAGCGCCATTTCTTCCATGGCATCCCCAGACATGCTTTCTTGAGGCAACACACTCGCAAAAAACATGCGATCATCTTCGCTCATGCGTACCAGTGTTGCTCGTTGTAAGCCACTGAAGGTCACTCTTAAAAAGCCTTCCTTACGTTTGACGGTTTTAATGCGACATAACGTTCCAAAGGTGAATAAATCGTGTTCAGTTGGATCATCCACTAAAATGTCTTTTTGTGAGACAAGCCAAACATGACCATTAAAATAGTTGTTGGATTCCTCCACTGCATTCATACTCTTTTCGCGTCCCACTTCAATCATAATGTCTTGATTAGGGAAAACGACTATACCTCGGGTCGCAATGACAGGAACACTAATTTCTAATTTTTCAGACTCCATATGACCCTCCTTATGTGTGTTTACGCTTTCGCGTTGGTTTTTATAAAGTCAAAGGCTGTTTTTAAACGCCACTCTTGCATCACCACTGAAGGGGCAAGCACTTGTTTCACCTGATCCACTTCCATGTTGTACATTTGGGCAATACCTGCGTATTCTTCTTCTAACGCTTCAGGTGTGATTTCAAAGTTTTCTGCTTTCGCAATCGCATCCAACACTAAACGTAAACGAACTTTACGCTCAGCATCTTTAGCCATTTGTTCACGAAGGAAGGCTTCATCTTGACCTGTTAAGGCTGAATACAATTCCATGTTGTAGTTTTGTGACTCTAAACGACGCTTAAAGTCTTCAAACAACACATTGGTTTCTTCATCAATCATGATTTGAGGAATGTCTACACTGCTTCCTTCAACCACTTGAGATAACACAGCATCTTCAAAAGCATGTTCTGCTTCGTGTTCTTTTTCATGTTTTAAGGTATGAATCACATCTTCTTTGTAAGCATCTACGGTAGTGATGCCTTCTTTCTTAAGGGAGACTACAAACTCATCACTTAATTCAGGAAGTTGTTTCGCTTTGATTTCATGAACAGTACACTTAAATACGACAGGTTGCCCCGCAAGTTCAGCCACGCCATAATTGTCAGGGAAAGTCACATCAACATCAAGTGATTGGCCCACAGTGGTGCCCACTAAAGCTTCTTCAAATCCAGGAATAAAGGATTGAGATCCTAACTCTAAAGGATAGTTCTCTCCTTTACCACCATCAAAGGCAACACCTTCTTTAAATCCTTCAAAGTCAATCACCACGGTATCACCCATGACTGCTTCACCTTCTTTAATCACAAGTTCAGCATAATCTTCTAAGGTTTTATTAATGACAGCTTCAATATCAGCATCGCTAACCACAACACTTTCTTGAGCCACTTTTACTGATTTGTAATCACCTAAGGTGACTTCTGGAGTAATGGTGACTTCAAAAAGTAACTCAACAGAAACACGAGAAATGTCTTTCACATCCAATTGAGGACGTCCTACCACATTCAAGTTGTGTTCAGTAAGACCATAGATGTAAGCTTCATTGGCTACACTATCAATGGCTTCATTGAAAATAGACGCATCAGAGATTTGCTTACGAACTAAATCCTTAGGAGCACTTCCCTTTCTAAATCCTTTAACTTCAACATTCTTAGCAAGCTTGTTGAAGGCTTTTTCTTGCGCTGAAGCCCACGCTTCATCCGCTACGACGACACTGAGTGTCCCAGTCGATTTTTCTTTAACAGTCCAATTTGATTTCATAAGTTCTCCTTTGTCTGGTGTTAATTATAGTGGATTGGTTTAGCACTGTCAATTAATGAGTGCTAATTGACGATATTTTGTCTAACTTTAGGATAGTGAGCAACAAATTCATCCCACCCCGCTTCATCCCCTAAGGCGAAAAAGGTGGTTTTGATGCTCTCTAGGACGATTGTATCATATTCACTTTCATCCGTCTCAATTGGATACTTCAAACTCATGTCCATCATGAATTGATGAATGATGAGTTGCATGAGACTAGGATTATCATCGGAAAAGTACTCATGAATCATCACCAATCCTTCATTGATGACATCACTGTCTAAAAGTGGTGTCAATGTGGCTGGAATCAGTTCACACTTCACCCCATCAGGATGATGATAGATGAATGTATCGATGAGTTGTTGTTCAACACAGAGTTGAAGTAACATCGCATTGGCTAAGGGAGAAACCCCTTCATCAAAACATCGTTGAATATCATTGGAGTAATGACGTAAGTTGGTGTTTTCAAGCACCATCAATCCCGCAATGGCTTCTTCATCATGTATGATATGATGAAACGCTTGAGACACACTCATGTTTTTTTCTTTGATTGGCATTTTATCCATCACACGATGCATGATTTCTTTGAGTTCTGCTTCTTCACTGGGTGAAAACAAGTGTGAAGATAATGCCATCACAATGCTTTGATAGGCTTCTTCAAGTTTGCCTGCTTCTTCTAAAGCTAAGATTTCTTGTTTCGTGAGTATCATACTTACACCTTACGATTATAAATCGCTTTCACATGAGTGGCTTGACCTAAAATGATCACAAAGAAGGCCATCAGTCCTATGGATGAGAACCCCATCACAATCATTGGATAAGGTAAGAACTCCCCTAAGGTTCCGGCAATGAGTCGACCAATGATCATACCAGTGGCGGTTAAAATGTGGTACACCCCATTCACACGCCCACGTTTTTCACTAGGCACATAACTTTGCACACTGCTCATACGAATGTTAAAGGAGTTGATGGATAAGATTCCCATAATGACTTGCAGTGCAAGCATGAAAGGATATGGCACTAATAGTAATACCCCATTCAACACATTAAGGGAGAAATACACAAAGGCAGCAATCATAAAGCGCTGATGGGTTTTAACTTTAAACACATAATGCCAAATACCACCCACAAGTCGTCCTGCCGTGATAAAACTGGACAGATAGGCAAACTGGGTGATGGTTAAGGTCGGATGGTTTTCAAAGAAGGGATACAATAACACTTGAAGTCCTTCACCTGCCATCATCAGAAAGAAGAAGAAGATGAAGATGGCCATTAAACCACGTTCATGTCTTAAGTACTCAAACCCATCTAAAATCATCACTTTAAGTTTTTGAGGGGTTTCTTTAAATCGCTTGATTTGTGCTTCATCCACATCAATGAGGCGTTCAAACAAGGAAGCAACAATGAGCAATATCCCTTCAATTAAAAAGATGGCAGCGGGTCCATAGTTTTCAAACACAATGGCCGCAATTGGTAACATGATGGTGTTCACTAAAGGATAAATTAAAGAAGAGATAGCATAACCTTGTTGCATCATTTTTTCTGGGATCAATTCAGGAAAAAGAGATTCATAAGCAATGCCATAAATGACCCCATTAGTAGACAACACAAAGCCTAAAATCATGTACATGGTGTAGTTGAAATAACCATCACGTGTCACAAAGGCAACGAGTAAAAACACAAGTCCCATGAACATGTCACTTCTTACAATGATGTTTTTACGTGAAAAGCGATCAATGGTGGGTCCAATAAAGAGTGGGAATAAAATGTTTGGAATCATGACAACAGCTGAGAACAGTGCTGTTAATAAGGTGCTTTGAGTTTGGTTGTACACCAATACCCCAATTGCGAAGTTGATCCCTACACCACCAATGGCCGAAATGATCGTCCCTATGGTGATAATGGTGTAGTTCTTAGACCACAGTGACATAACCCTCCTTCAAAGAAAACACTGTCACGAAGTGACAGTGCTTGTCCGCTTGTGCGGTTTGTTTTAACATGGCGTCCACGGAGGGACTCGAACCCCCGACCGTGCGCTTAGAAGGCGCATGCTCTATCCAACTGAGCTACGTAGACATGTGCTACAGTATAATATCAAATAACAACGATGATTTCAATGTATTATGGACAACCTTTCATTGAACTTTAACTACGATTGCGTGATAATGTTTTTAGTGGAGGTCACTTATGATTGATGTCGCTTCAGGTTACTTGTGGATTAACACCTCTTTTATCATACTTTCTTTCATCATCTTTCTTGTTTTTTATCTTAAAGGGTTAAGTTCATCCTTATATGATTTACTTGCCTTTGGACTTCTACTGCTCGTGTCCGTGCCTCTTTCAGGACTGTTATCAAACTCAATCCGATTGATTTCAGAAACACCATTCAGTTCAGGTTCATTAGGAACCCTCACCGCAAGTTACGTTAATCACCTCGTTTGGTTTATTCTTCTGTTAATCCTTGGTTCTGTGGTGTTATTTATCATTAAGAAACCACTGCTTAAACATCTTCCCATTAAACTCAATCGCAAGATGGATAAAGCTCTTTCTTTTATCATTAGTGGCACTTTTGTCTTCCTATTAGGCACACTCATGAGTGCATTCCTGCTGTTCCCTGTCTTTGCGAATGGAGACTATGTCATCGAGCATTCTCTGCTCAGTGTGTTTAAATCCACAGGTGCATCACTGGTCAAAACCATCAATGAAGAAGTCAAAGAAGTGGGCATCATCACAAAGCTTATCGATAAAACCCCGCTAACAATCGAAGATCAAAACGATATTATTTCGATTCTTGTTTCTTTTAAACTTCCAGAAGATGTCGCAACCATCTTATCCAAGTACCCACTCAACTTAGAAGTAAGTCAGGAAGAAAAAACACGCTTACTTGAGTATGCTCAAGAAGAAGGATTAACATTAGAGGATGTCAGAACCTTCTTAAAATCATTGGGTCTAAGTGATGAGATGATTGAGGAATTAATCAGCAATGCAAACTAAGTGGCACATCATCTTAGAGTTTGCTATAATGGGCCTATGAATGATTTAATTCTTTGTCCAAAATATGAAACCGTCTTTAAATGGTTAGGAAAACGTTGGAATGGCCTTATTTTACGATGCCTATCCAATCATCCTTTACGTTTTTCTCAACTCAGCACGTGTTTAAAGACCTGCTCAGATAAAGTCTTAACCCAACGATTAAAAGAACTTCAAGATGAAGGCGTGGTTGAACATTGTGATCACTTCTATCGATTGACTGAAAAAGGAATGGCTTTAAAAGATGTCCTTGAAGCCGTCCAACAGTATGCTGATGAACATGCCTAACACCTGAAAAGGTGTTTTTTTATATACCAATAACGCCACGCATACTTGAGATGAAGGATAAAAAAACCATCAATGAGACAATGATGGTTAATTCTAAATAATCATTTGATTTAGTAGTTGTATCCTACCGCCACGACATTCTCAACACTGTGAGCTCCACATGGTGTGACGCCATACACCAAATCACATGTTGGGCATTTAGCCTCATGAGTCGACATGGTAAATACTGAATCACATTCACACATGATTTCAAATGGGGTTGGCAAGGTGTTAGTAGAGATGCCTTTTCTTCTTACTTTATCCACTGCATTCATGGATGGATTGCATCCACACGATTCTGACATGATGTTACCTATATGTAACCTGTTTTAATGAGTGACTTAAAACAGATATTCCTTTCAATTTTCCACCTTATCATACACAGTGGACTCAGTGGGTGTCAAACTCTTTTGAACAAATGAATCAATGAGAGCATTCTCTTTGACTTTCTTTTAGTAAGTAGTTATACTGATAAAGACTTACAAAAAGTAAGAAGGAGAATAAGCAATGAATTTGTCAGTGATTTATTATAGTACGTATGGTGCCAATGCACAATTAGCCCAATGGGCAAAAGAAGCAGGAGAAGCGTTAGGAGCGAATGTGCGTGTTCGTCAAGTTGCAGAACTTGCTCCACAAGCCGTGATTGATTCACAACCTGCTTGGAAAGCCAATCAAGAAAGAACTAAAGATGTTCCAGTCGCTACCTCTGAAGACATTGAATGGGCCGATGCGATTTTGTTTTCAGTTCCATCCCGTTTTGGAAACGTCCCATCCCAATTCAAGCAATTTATTGATACTCAAGGTGGTTTATGGGCCCAAGGAAAAACAATCAATAAAGCGGTGACTGCCGTAACTTCAGCACAAAATCCTCATGGTGGACAAGAAGCGACATTGCTTAATCTGTACACTTCCATGCACCACTGGGGTGCGATTGTCGTCTCCCCTGGTTACACCGATGCAAGTGTAGGAAAAGCAGGCGGTAATCCTTATGGTACTTCTGTCACCATTGATGCCAATGGCAACATGGTGGAAGATGTGAAGGATGCACTAACCCATCAAGTCACACGCTTACTTGATATTGCACAACGATTAAAGAAATAGTTAAACAAGACACTTCGGTGTCTTTTTTTCATAAAAAAAGCAGAAGACATCTTCTGCTTATCGGTATGGAACATGTTGGATTTTAACATTGGATTCATCAATCGTCAAAATAACATACGTCAATGGACTACGATCACGATTGTAATACAATGAGCCTGGATTAATCAGGGTTACTCCATGAATGGTTCTCACATCAGGCACATGAGAATGACCATAAATCACCAAGTCACATCCTAATCGTTGCGCTTTCTTGATCAATCCATCATCGCGTTGTGATGGATAGAATTCATGAGAATGAGTCATATAGATTTTATGATCATGGGCATCGATAACACGTGTCTTTGGAAAGCGTTGTAAACGATCATTGTTGCCTTCAACACTCAAAAATGGGTAGACACTGGTTTCAGTGCCCTCACTGTCTCCCGCATCCAAATAATAATCCGCATCAGGATGCACTAAGGCAAGATGATGTAATCGATCCAAGTGACCATGCACATCTGAGGTTATGATGATTTTCATACTTCAATCACCTCACAGTCTTCATTGAACAATCGCACAATCTTTTGTGCGAAACGTTTTGGGTAAGCGGTGGTCATGACACCGAAGGTTGATTTGAGGTTTCATTTGGATCAACTTGATCCACCATCACTTGAATGGAATCAATAAGGTGTGCAGAAGAATACTGGGCAATCACCTCTTTAATGAGTGGATAGTGGGTGCATGCTAAAACGATTTGCGCAACAGAGAGAACACTGATGGATTGTTTAACAAATTCCTCAATGACATCCCATTCCTCTTCTTCAATCCATCGTGCTAAATCTTGACCCCACACTTCGATTAATTCTACCTGAGGATTCATGAACTTGATGGCTTTTTGATATTTGCCTGAGTTCAATGTCGCTTTGGTGGCTAAAAGAAGCACAGACTTTTGTGGATTGATGAGTGATAAGGTTGGTTCAATGATACTGACAAGATTGAGATCAGGATACATAGCTCTGAGTTCATCATTAAGTAAACTGCTCATGGTGTTGCATGCAATTAAGATTGTCCTCACATTCAAAGAGCGAAAAACCTCCATCATGGAATTAAAGATGGCTAAGAGTTCTGGTTTTGATTTATTGCCATAAGGTAAATGAAACTGATCCGCCAACAACATAAAACTATGGTGCGGATAGGCTTTTACACAGGCTTGATAGATGGTGTATCCCCCAACACCTGAATCAAAGATTCCGATTTGACTCATCATTGTCTCCTTTGAAATGCTCCATGATGTTATGAGCAACATGGGTTGGTACCACCTCGCTTAAGGCTTCTAAGGAAGCGGAAGCTATGTTTGAAATGGTTTTAAAGCGTTTTAGTAATGCTTTTATGCGTTGTGGTCCTAAACCTTCAATGTCTTTAAGTTGGGAATGGGTTTGGGCTTTTGAGCGCAGTTGTTGATGATAGCTGATCGCAAAGCGATGCACTTCATCTTGAAGTTGAACACACAGTAAAGTGAGTGGATCTAAAGCCAGTAAAGGGATCTTGACCCCATCATGACGCATGAGTTCACTGGTTTGATGTTTATGATCTTTCACCAGTGCGGCCACATTCATGGACAAGTTCATCTCACTTAACAACGATTTTACCATATTCAGTTGAGGAAGTCCTCCATCCACAATCAATAAGTCAGGTAAAGACTCACTGCCTTGCAGTGCTCTATACAAACGACGATACACCATTTCTCTCATGTTTTCCACATCATTGTTTTGTGAATGCAGTTTGTATTTACGATATTTCGCTTTATTGAACATCCCGTTTTCAAACACAATCTTCGCTCCAACGGTATTGGATCCAAATGTGTGGGAGACATCCACCATTTCTATGGTATTGATGACTGAACTTTGGGTCATGAGAGCTAAAGACTCTAATGCTTCTTGCATATCGATGCCTTTTTGTTTCACACGATTCAAATGATAGTGAAGGCTTTGCTTCGCATTTTCCTGCGCTAACAACAGCTCCTTCACCTTATCGCCACGTTGAGGTGAACTCACTTTAATGCCTAATGATTCACTTAAGAGGGTGGCATTTAAAGGCTGTGGAATCATCAGTAATTTTGGTTTAGACGATAAGGTGTAATATTCTTGAATGAGGGTTTCCACTTGATCTTCAATGGGTTGCATCATTTCATTGATCCAGTCATCTTTCTTCACAATCTTCCCTTCTCGAATCATGAAAAAGGATAAAGAGAGTAAGCCTTCTTTGGTGGCATAGCCCACCACATCATGTTCACTTTCAAAGGAAGTGATGGTTTGTCGCTTCGATACATAATGAGCAGAAGCCAATCGATCTCTTAAGGTGGCCGCAAGTTCATATTGAAAACGAGCAGAAGCCACCATCATGTCGTCTTGAAGTTTCTTAATGAGATAATCCCAATCCCCTTTAAGGACTTTCTTCACATCTTCCACATGTTTCATGTAGTCAACCTGATCAATGAAACCTTGACATGGACCTGAACATTGTTTGATGTGGTAGTATAAACACACTTGTTTAGGTAGACTTCGACATTTTCGCAGTGGAAACACATCATGTAGTAATTTAAGAGTTTCTCTTGCGGCATACGCATCAGGATAAGGACCGAAATAGGTGGCTTTCTTATCTTTCACACGATCTCTCACCACCAATAATTGAGGAAAGGTTTCACTGGTCAACTTAATCATGGGATAGGTTTTATCATCCATGAACATGATGTTGTATTGTGGACGATGTTGTTTGATTAAATCAATTTCCAACAACAACGCTTCTTTCTCAGAAGGAGTCACAATGAAAGAAACCTCCACCGCATCCATGACCAGTTTGGATGTCTTCCCTTCATGAGGACGATTAAAATACGAATTCACTCGCTTTTTTAAATCTTTGGCTTTCCCCACATAAATGATGGTGTTCTTACTGTTTTTAAACAGATAACACCCACTTAAGGAAGGAATAATGGTTAAAGCCTCTTTTGAAATCATTTAAAGGTCACCACTGTCGCCACTATCCCACCTTGTTCAAGCGGGGCTTGTCCATGGGATTTCACATTAGGATGGCTTGATAAATGCTGTGCAATGACTTTCTTCAAGGTTAAGGTTCCAATCCCATGAATGATGATGCCATTGGGAATATGATGCAGTAAGCAATCTTCAATATAATCATTTACTTTTGCTATGGCTTCATCTCCTCGCATACCGACCACCACACATTCCAGTAAGCTGCCTCGTGGTGCACTCACTGAACTGGTGTACGTGGATTTGCTTTTCTTCACCACAGGAGGTTCACTGCGTTGAAGTTGTTGAAGGGAGGTTTTGATACGCATGCCATTGATGTCCACCATGGCTTGTTTACCTTTCAGTTCAATCACTTGACCTGAACGTTGTGATCCCTTGACTTTGACATAATCCCCGACTTGAATGGTTTCATCTTCTTTGACTAACGGTTTTGGCTGCAAGGCTTTCACTTCTTGTTTTAGTTTTTGCAGTGTAGGAGATGATTGTTTTTGTTGAGAGGCTTCTTTTAAGTACATGTCAATCTCTTCAAGAGCTTCATTCACCAAAGCATTGATGTGATCTTGTGCCTTAAGTTGAATGGCTTCAAGCTGAGCATTGAGTTCGTCTTCTTTTTGCTTAAGCAGTGCTTGTTGTTCACTCAGCATTGCTTTTTGTGAAAGTAAGGTGGCTTCAAGCTGTTGATTGAGGGCGATTTGCTCATTTAAGTTTTCAAGTAAGCGAGAGGTTTCACTCTTCTTGGTTTCCAATTCACTTTGAGCACGCTCAAGTAATGAAGATGGCAAGTTAAAACGTGATGCGATGGCCAACGCATTGGATTGTCCTGCTTGGTGGGCAAAGAAACGATAGGTTGGTGATAAAGTCTGAATATCAAATTCCACACTGGAAATCATCACCCCATCCCATTCATATGCGATTTGCTTAATGCGATTATAGTGAGTGGTGGCCACTAACGTGCACTGTTTTTGATGAAAGGCATCCAAGATGGCGACCGCTAAACTCTCGCCTTCATCAGGATCGGTACCACTGCCTAACTCATCAAGTAAGACTAAGGAAGAAGGTGTGACTTTGTCTAAAATGGTCGCAATATGAGAGATGTGAGATGAAAACGTGGATAAAGAACTTTGAATGGATTGTTCATCCCCAATGTCCGCAAACACCGCATCATAAAATGGCAATTGTGCTGATCGTACCAAAAGTGGTAAGCCACAATAGGCCATGAGAGTAAATAAACCAATGATTTTTAAGGAGACCGTCTTCCCTCCTGTATTAGGTCCACTGATAATGCAAATACGGGTATGCTCATCCAATGTGTAAGTGTTGGCTACGACCTTTAAGGGATCAATGAGAGGATGACGAGCAGCCTCTAAATGAAGGATATTGCCACCCAAAGTTGGAATATGGGCATCTCTTTCTAAACCATAGCGTGCTTTCGCAAACCATTCATCCAACATCATGAGTGACTCATGAGAAGCCATGAGGGTTAGCGCATGATCACCCACTAATGCAGAACACTCCCAAGCAATCTTTTCAATTTCATTTTCAATGAGTGAGGTGATGGTTTGTTTCTGATTGTTAAGTTGCATTAAAAACGCAGGTTCAACATACGCCGTTTGTCCTGATGCAGATTCACCCACCACTAAACCATTGAAGGTATTTTTCTCTGAAATCTTCGCCATGAGCACATAACGATCTTGTCTTTGGGTCATTACTTGTTCACTGAGTTTTGACGCGTTAACACGCATGAAATCTTGGGTTTGTTTAAGGATGGAGGCTTCCACATCTCTGTATTGTTTACGCAGTGATTTTAAGGTTGAAGAAGCACTGTCCAACACTTCACCACTTGGGGAGAAACACTCATCCAAACGTTTCACTAATGGTAGATGAATGCTCATCCCATCAATCGCATCCAACACTCGCTCCCCTTTTAAGGTTTTCATGGTTTGCTTTTTAAGAGTTAGGATACGATGATTGACCTTATTGAGGGCCACTAAATCAAGAATGTCACAAAGACCTCCCTTAGAGGCCTTAATCAAGGTAGCTGAGGTATTCACTAATCCTTTAAGGTAATGATCTCCTCCTGACAAGATGTACTCCATTGCATCATGAGTATTGGCTAATCGTTGTGTGATTTCAAGTTTCTTAAAGGAAGGGATTGTGTTTTGAATGTTCACTTGATTATCATCAAAATGCGCATACAAAGAGACGTTTTGAAGTATGGTTTGTAATTCTAAAGCATCATTCATGAGTTATTCACTTCTTTCTAAAAATTGATCAATGATCTCTTCGTCAAAACCAAGTTCAAGAAGCCATTGTTTGACAAAAGCACGTTCATCGTCACTCACTTGCTCAGGAGTGGTGAGAAGAGTGACTAAGATTTTACTGTACGCAAAGGTATCACTGACTGTATCTTCTTCAAACAATGAAAATGTTGTGATTTGAATTGGGGCTAACCATGATTCATTGACGATGGTTGTCCCTGAAGGAATCCAGGGTAGTAAGAGGATTAATGAGATCACAAACAACCAAATCCACGTTCCAATCAAAGAGAACACTGCACCAAAGAATGCATTGATGGGTTTAAAGACAGGGATTTTGGAAATAGCTTTAACCAATGGAGTGAGAAGCATCATTAAAAGAGAACCCATCGCAAATAGAATAAAGAACCACACAATTTGATTCGATGTTCCACTGATGGTCTTTAGGATTTCAGAGTTGATGCTTGCATCTTGAATGTTCACGATCATCCATTGTGATGAGACTAAAGGAAGGAGTGCTGAAGCAAAGAGCAAAGCCAGTCCAAGTGACAACAACTCAAAAAGCATGAGTAGTAATCCCTTAGATAAACCTAAACGTAAGCGAACGATCACAAACAAGGCAATCAGCACATTTATGATCCATGGGTTTTCAAGTAGTGTTTCTATCATAAAGTCATGTCTCCTCAACTCGGCTTGTATGCTACAATAGTACCATGAAACCCATCCTTTCGACCACTCTTGATTCATCAAGCCTAAACAGATTGATTAATGACCTCAAATCACATTCAATCCCTTTTAATCACCCGTACATGACCCATGCTTTTAAAGTTGAAGACACCCTCATTCAAGTCTATTCATCAAAGAAAGTGGTCTTTACAGGAGCGTTGGCTCAAGAATTTAAAGATCGCTATGATGCAAAGCCCACCTTTACTCCTCACGCTGGAAGTGATGAGGTTGGTACCGGGGATTATTTTGGACCAGTAGTAGTGTGTGCTTGCGCATTATATCCTGAACATTTACCCCTACTTGAAAACTACACCATCATGGATTCAAAGGTATTGGATGATCATGATATGATTCGAATTTATCACAATCTTAAAGAACACATTCCCCACTCGTTGATGATTGTCTCACCCACCAAGTACAATCAAATCCATCAAACCCATAACATGAATGCGATTAAAGCTAAACTGCATTATGAAGCCTATATGACTTTAGCTAAGAAAACAAGTTTACCCTCATTATGTGTCATTGATCAGTTCACCCCTGAAACCTCCTTTTATCGCTACCTTAATCTAAAACCACAAAAAGATCTACCCCTTCACTTTGAAACCAAGGCTGAGTCTAAATACCTTGCTGTTGCATTAGCGAGTGTGTTTGCTCGAGCTGTGTTTGTCTTAACCCTTCAGCAAATTCAAGATCATTATCAAATCCTACTTCCTAAGGGGGCTGGATCTGGAGTGGATCACGCTGCACGTCAGTTCATTGAAGTTCATGGAGAAACTGCTTTAAAGCATGTTGCAAAACTTCATTTTAAAAATACAACCCGTGTGTTAAACAAGGAGGAAACATGTCAATGAGTCTTGTATCATTAGCCATCGGAGGATTAGTGGTCCTTGTGATGGTGTTTGTGATCATCGCATCCATTAAATAAAGCGGCCATATGGCCGCTTTAACGTTGTACATTAAGATGAATACTGACTTGATGATCCAGTTGAATGCATGTTACACCAGCCGCATTGAGCATCTTCTTTGATGCAAGCACTGCAGAAGTATCGGCATATTTATCACTTTCATAAATGAGTGTTTTAATGCCTGATTGAATGATGGCTTTTGCACATTCATTGCATGGAAATAATGACACATACATGCTGCATCCTTGCAGTGAGGTGGTCGCATTGAGAATCGCATTGAGTTCCGCATGAACCACATAAGCATATTTGCTTTGATCATACTCATCATGTTTTTCCCATGGGAAATCATCATCATTGATGCCAGTAGGAAAACCATTGTACCCTAATCCAACCACTTTTTTACTTGGTGAGACGATGCATGCGCCAACTTGTGTGCTTGGATCTTTTGATCGCATAGCACTGAGGTGAGCCATGCCCATAAAATAATCATCCCATGAGATCACGTTACTGCGTTTCATTTTATCCTCCATAAAAGCGCAAAAGCGCTTGTGCTAATGAGCGAACATACCACTGAATGGGTTCAAAAGGAATGGATGATAAGGTGTTGATGACACGTTGATCGGTGGTGATGTAAATCGGAGTTGTGTCTGTTCCTTGAAAGGCAAGAAAGCCTAAAGCCATAAATAGAAACAACAAAGCCATTTGAGCATTCTGACGTAACCCCAACCATGTCTTTTTGATTGAAATGGAAAGCCCCACTAAAACCCCTGCCACAAATCCACCTAAGTGACCTAAGAATGAGACACCCGGTAATAGAGAAATAAACACATTGATGAGCAGAATATTAATGAAATTCATCCGTACCGCAGGATTGCGTATACTGCCACTTTCAAAAGCTAAGACCACGACAAGACCAAGTAAGCCAAACAGACCTGCACTTGCCCCAACAAGCAAAATATTGCCTTGAGCCACAAACACAAAGAGTGAACCACTGATGACACTCAACACAAAGGTGAGAAACATCTTTAAACTGCCCACTTCTTTCTCAACGAGTCGTCCAAGATTAAGGAGTGCAAAGCCATTCATGAGTAAGTGAGTGGCACTAATGTGCACAAATCCAACTGTTAGTAAGCGATGGATTTCAAAATGAGCCACAATGAAGGTTTTATAATAAGCTCCAAAAATAATAGAAGCCGCATAAGGATCATTAATCATACGTCCCACAATGTTAATGAGCGTAAAGATCACAACCATAATCACTAGCATGGAAAACGTTAATATCGGAACATTAAAGATGGTTTTAACTTTGACTTTTTTACGTCGCGTTGTCTTTTTAGGTTGTTTCACTTGATCAAAGTCAGGCGTGCTCATAAACGCACTCACAATGCCCTTAAACAAGTCACTTAAATATGGATCCACAAATGTGGATGTGGCATTAACTTGAACACAACGCTCATCACTTTCACCTGCCTGTTGATTCACATGAATGTCCAATAAGGTGGATTGTAGATTCAAACTTTGTGCAAGACTATCATGGGTAGTTAAAACCCGTTGAATTTCAAAATAACTTTCGTCAATGCTTTTAGGGGAAAGACGAATGATGGGATGATCAACTTTTTTTGGATTGGTGAGCCATATCTCATCGTAAGAAGCTCCCATCTTGATCAACTGATATTGATGGTGAAACATGAAATAATGCATCAGTTGCAACATTTCTTTGTTCACGGAAATAACACTCATAGCATGTCCTTTCTAGCCAACTCCACCATCTCATTGAATTGTGCTGGAATAGCTGCTTCAAAATGCATGGCTTGCTTTGTGACAGGATGAATAAAATCGATGGCTTTCGCATGCAAACATTGTCCAAACGAGGCATCAATAAGTTTGCGTGGACCATACTTTGGATCATTCACAATCGGAAAACGGATGTAGCTCAAATGAACCCGAATCTGATGGGTTCTTCCTGTTTCCAATCGACACTCAACTAAGGAAAAACGAGGCATGGTTTCCAAGACGTGAACATGAGTCACTGCCTCTTTCGCATTGATGTGGGTGACCGCCATCTTTTGACGGTCTGTTGAATCTCGTCCTATAGGCGCATCCACTTTAAACACCACTGGGGTCACTTGACCATGACAAAGCGCGATGTAAGTGCGATTCATGCTTTTATCAACCAGTTGTGCTGATAAGCCTTGATGTGCCACATCATTTTTAGCTACCACAATGCATCCACTGGTGTCTTTATCCAAACGATGAACAATCCCTGGACGAATCACACCACCGATGGTGGACAAATCTTTAATTTGAGCCATGAGGCCTTCCACCATGGTGGGTTCTTTCACACTTTCAGAAGGATGAACCACCAATCCTGATGGTTTATTGATGACCACTAAATGTTCATCTTCATACAACACTTCCAAGTTCATCATGACTGGAACCAGTTCAAGTGAGGTTTCTTTGGTCGTAATGGAAATGACATCTCCACTAGAGACTTGTTTAGATTTAAGAACATCGACATCATTCACTAACACATACCCTTCAGAAATGAGGGTTTGAGCATACGATCTTGAACAATCACTGAGTGCTGCTACGACTTTGTCTAAGCGTTCCTTATGATATTCAGTACCTAATACGATTTCAAGTACGTTTGACATGGATGATCCCCCTTATTTCATGATAAATGAGTGCAATCACTCCAAAGGTTAAGGCCATGTCGGCCACATTGAAGATGGGAAAGTCATATCCAAAGAAAATCATATCGATGAAATCAACGACATATCCTAAGAAAACACGATCAATAAAGTTTCCTAGAGTTCCCGCCAACATGAGAACCAATCCTAAACGCTCAAACGAAAAGCCCTCATGGAGTTTACGATACCAATTTCCCATGAATACCAAAGCAACAATGGTTACTCCAATCAACATGGGCACTTGATTTTGAAACAAGCTCCATGATGCTCCAAAATTGCGAGCATGGGTGAATGCCAATAAGTTAGGAATCAATGGGATTGAACTTGATAAAGGCATGGTTGCGACAACTAGCCATTTAGTGAGTTGATCTAAGCCAATTAAGGCGATAAAAAGCAGTGCATCTATTTTTTCATGGGTGTATTATACCATGGAACGACCCCTTTGACATCCCAAAGCGCACTTGATACACTATGTTCAATGTTTCACACAAAAACCCAAAAAAAGACACCTTTTCTTCAGTTGCTCAGCCTAAGTTGGCCGACGTTTTTAGGTTATCTTTTCTTTGGTATGAGTTATGGTTATTTAATGAATCAACGTGGCATACCATGGTGGGGAACATTGTTGTTTTCACTGTTAGTGTTTGGTGGATCCATTCAAATGATGGCTTTAGCTTGGTTAGTGCATCCACTTCCACTGATTCAAACAACCCTCATCGCTTTCTTAGTGAATGCTCGTCATGTGTTTTATAGTTTAAAGCGACGAAGCATCCCTTTGAAGTCAAAGTTAAGTGAACTCTGGTCTTTCTTTACTTTAAGTGATGAAACCTTCACTACCTTAGAGATGAATCCTCATTTAGACTCATCATCCATCCTGATCTTATCTACCCTTCACTATCTTTACTGGAGTGGAGCAACACTGCTTGGGCACCTACTTGGATCACGACTAACCATTCAACTTCAAGGTCTAGAATTCATCTTAACCGCCTTGTTTTTCAGTGCTTTTCTTAATCAAGTCACTTCATCCAAAACATCCATAACCGCGCTAATGGGCTTAATAATCAGTGCTGTTAGTTTCATGATATTACCTCTTGTGGCCGCACTAACCGTTTCCTTAATCAGTTTATTAGGGTTAACCTTTATCATGGTTTATCGGAGATCATCATGAATCAATCTCAATGGATGATTCTCATCATCCTTATCGTTAGCACCAGTGTTCCTCGCTTACTTCCTTTAATGATGAGTAAAGACACTCTGCTTTCCTCTCAACTGCAACACTTTAACACCATCATGCCAGCCATGCTTTCAGGACTACTTGTCATGATTGCACTGCCTTCATCCTTCTTTGATCAATGGGCATCACCCGAACTGATGGGACTAGGGTTTATGATTTGTCTTCACTTCATGTTTAAAAAGAACATGGTGACCATGTTGGGTGGAACACTTCTCGTGGTGATTCTTAAAACATGGTTTTAAAAAAAGGCTTTCGCCTTTTTTATTGATTAAGTGCTAATGTCTTCAAATCTTCTTCACTGAAGTGAGTGACAAAGTGTGTTAAGACATCAATGGTCGCCTTTACGTCTTTGTGATGCACTAATGCATAATGAGAGTGAATGTAGCGACTTGGAATAGACATGGTGATCGCAATGACCCCCGTGCCTGATTTATGAATTTCTCCAGAATCGGTTCCACCCGCTGAAAGCATTTCGTATTGAACATCAATGTTTAAGGATTGAGCAATGGAAGCCACATGTTGAAGTAAGCCACGGTGTGCAAAATGAGAAGCATCCGCAATCTCAAGTGTAACCCCATGACCCATCTTAATGCGTTTATCCCCTTTTGGAATATCGGTTGCGATGGTCACATCAAGGGTGATCGCTACATCAGGTTTCACTAAAGCAGCTGCTGTTTTAGCACCACGAAGTCCCACTTCTTCTTGAACAGTACCTACTCCTACTACAGTAAGATGAGGTTTAACTTCTTTTAGATTTCTCATCACTTGTGCCATGATGAGCGCTCCAATACGATCATCCCACGCTTTGGTTGCAAGCATAGAGCCATCTCCTAATGAGAAAAACTCACTGTGAGGTGTGACCATGTCGCCATACTGAACACCCGCATCAAGGGCTTCTTGAAGCGATGAAAAACCACAATCTAAGAATAAGTCTCCCACTTCAATTACTTGTTTGCGCACTTCAGGTTTCATGCCATGAGGAGGTTGAGACCCCACAATCCCCATGATTTTCTTACCTGAAGCAGTGGTGATGACCAATGGTTTTGAAGGTAAGACATGACCCCACCAACCCCCAACTGGATGCAGTTTAATGTAGCCTTGATCATCAATGTGTTTGACTAAAAAGCCAACTTCATCAATATGACCCGCAATCATGATGGTTTTTTCACTGTGGCCTTGTTTCTTGAACGCAATAGATCCAAGATGATCATAACTGATCTCATCCACACTGTCTGCGACATATCGTTTTAAGACACGGGAAACTTCTTTTTCATTTCCAGCAATCCCATCGGCTAACGCCACCTCTTGCATCATTTGATAATCTAACGTCTCATTCCAAATATGATGTGCCATGTTTCCTCCTAGTAGTGTTCGTCTTGACGAACATGATTTTTTTGGTGTTTTTTAAGATACGAATCAAATAACATGTCTGAAGTAAAGCCACAAGCTTTCCCTAAAACTAAATACATTTCATATAAATGTGTCAATGACTGCTCATTTAAGTCCTCAATGCACTTTGAACTGGCCTGCATCACCTGTAACGTGAGTTCAGTTAATGAGAGTTCACTCTTTGAAACATCAAAGACAGGAGCAAGTCCCAAATCAATGCATAGGGAATTAAGAAAGTGCATTCCATCCGCAAATTCTTCCAGTAAGATGAAATGTTCTGAAGCTGGTTTAAGACTCCAATACTTGAAACAACGGGTCTCATTCACAAACTCAGACAATTCAACACAGAAAGCTAGAAGACGATCACGTTGTGTGAAGGCACGTGTGGTGTTGTGAGTGACAAAGATACGCTCATCCAGTTCACGTTGATAAGGAAGATACAGTGATGTGTCAAGTTTCATAACGTTTACTCCTCTTCAAACTGTTCAAACTGATGGGTATACAATTCATAGTAACGTCCTTGTTTCGCAATCAGTTCACTGTGAGTTCCTGATTCCACAATCTGTCCTTTAGAAATCACACAGATCACATCCGCATTGACAATGGTGGATAAGCGGTGAGCCACCACTACTGACGTTTTGTCTTTTAATAAGGATTTAATGGCTTCTTGCACCATGGACTCATGATGTGAATCAATGGAGGCGGTGGCTTCATCCAAGATAATGAGTGAAGGATGAGCACATAAAGCGCGGGCAAAGCTTAATAGTTGTTTTTCACCCACGGACAGTTTAGCGCCACCTTCAAGCACAGGAGTATCATAGCCTTGATCCAGTTTCATGATAAAATCATGAGCATGCACTGCTTTCGCAGCTGCAATGATATCATCCATGGAGGCATCAGGGCGGCCATAGGCAATGTTACTGGCGATGGTTCCCATAAACAAATGTGGGGTTTGTAAGACATAACCCAAAGATGAACGCAACCATTGCAAAGGACGATTTTGAATGTTGAATCCATCTATGCGAATTTCACCTGATGTCGGTTCATAGAATCGACATAATAAGTTCACAATGGTGGATTTTCCTCCTCCACTTTCCCCAACTAACGCTAAGGTTTGACCAGCTTTAATGTGTAGTGAGAAATCTTTTAAGACCGGTTCACCTTCAATGTAATGGAAACTGACTTTATCAAAGACAATATCACCATGAAGAGGCTCATAAACTTCTCCATGATTATTGTCAATGATGTCTTCTTTCGCATCCAACAAAGACAATACACGCTCAGCACTGGCTTGTGCCATTTGCATTTCAGCTAAAATACGAGCAATGTTGCGAAGAGGTTCAAAGAAAGCATTTACGTATTGAACATACAAGAGCAGTGTTCCTAACCCTAAGGTTCCAATGAGCACGGCTTGGCCACCCACACTTAGTAGTGTGGCACTGGAGATAGAAGCTAGCGCAAAGACAATCGGCATGAATAAGGAGGAGAATAAGGCTGAGCGAATGGATTTGGATTTCATGTCACTCGCCAAAGTGGAAAACTTTTCTTTACGTTGTTTTTCAATGGTAAGGGTTTTAATGCTCTTGATACCCAAAATCATTTCAGAAAAATCAGCTGTAATCATGGAGTTGATTTTTCTCACTTCTCGATACGCTTTAAGAATTTGCTTTTGAAAATAGCGCGCAATCACATATAAAATAGGGACCATGATCAAGACAATGAGGGCTAAATACGCATTGATCACTAACATGACCACACTGATCCCCACCATCATCGCTAATCCCCACACCATGTCTAATAATCCCCAAGACACGATTTCTGAAAGACGATTGATGTCAGACGTTAAGCGAGACAAGATCCACCCCGATGCATGGGTATCATAATATGAGAAAGAAAGACGTTGCAGTTTCTCAAATGCCATTTTACGCATGGTATAGGCGAAATTCATTTCAATCTTCCCTGCTTGTTTGATGAACAAATAAACCATGGTGGTTTGAACCACAATGAGGGTCACATAAAGCAGTGCAAATAAAGGAATATACTTAATGTAGCGTTGTGCACTGATAAACTCATCTAGGGCAAAACGGTTAAAAAGTGGAAAGATCACATCGCCTAAAGCCAATGTCACCATGAAAGAGAATAAAATAAGCACATCTTTTTTAAATGTCCAAAGAATCGTTAAGATCCGCTTCCATAAGCCTTGGTCTAAGGAAGGAAGCGTGGACGTTTCTAATTCATCCATGGTGGACCTCCTCTTGTAAGTTCACCACATGAGCATAATCTTCACAGGTGTTCAATAAGGATTCGTGTGTTCCTTGGGCAAGGACACGACCATCCTTTAAAAAGATAATCTTATCAGCATGTTTTGCGCTCGCAACACGATGGGTGATGATGAGTGTGGTCAGTGGATAATCCACTTGATCAAGTGCAGAACGCACATGAGCATCCGTTTTCGCATCCAAGGCAGATAAGGAATCATCGAAAATAATCATGGGAGAACGCAAAATCAGTGCCCTAGCCATCGCTAGACGTTGCTTCTGACCTCCAGATAAGGTAACCCCGTTTTCACCGACGATGGTTTCAAGTTTAGCTTCAAAGTTTTGAATCATGTTGTAGAGTGAGGTTTGATGTAGAATATGCTCTATCTCTTCTTCACTGACATCACGACTTGCGACACACAAGTTATTGCGTATCGTGTCTGAAAACAAAGTAGGTTCTTGCAATACAATGGAGCACTGTGAGCGTAAGGATTGCTTGGTAATGGAATTAAGTGAAATCCCATCCATGGTGATTACACCTTCACTTGGTTCAACTAAGCGAGCCATGAGTGATACGATTGAGGATTTACCACTGCCTGTAGCCCCCATGATCGCGACGGTAGAATGGGCTGGAATAGTGAAACTCACATCATCCAACACTTTCTTATGATCATCAGGATAAATTAAAGACACATGATCAAACACCACATCCCCGATGATGGTGTGATCAATCCCTTGAGTGATGTCTTCAATATCATACGTTAATAGTTGAGCACAACGTGTTAATGCAACATCCACTTTCCCCATGTCAGACAAGATACGACCCACATTTCTAATTGGCCATAACACCATGGAAACATAGGAAACAAAGACGGTGTATTCACCAACACTGAGTTGACCACGAAGAACATAATTGACACCCACCACAACAACCATGACAATTTGAAGTAAGATAAAGAAATCAGATAACCCCCAATACATACCTAATTGATGAATGAGTTTATAGGTTAAATCACGATAGGTGGCGTTTTTTGTTTCAAATTTGTGGATCTCGTTGTTTTCTTGATGGAAGGCTTTGACGACACGTACCCCTTGAATGTTTTCTTGAATGGTGGTGGTAAGTTCACTTTCAGCTTCATCACTCGCTTTGAATGCTTTTTGCATGCGTTTAAAAAAACACAAAAGCAAAGGTAAAAATGATGGGCATCACCAGCATGGAAAGCCATGCTAAGGTTGGTTGTATGCCTAATAGAATGAAGAAGGCCATGGTAGCCATGAAGATGGCATACATGAGTTCTGAGAGTTGTGATGCAAGAAAACGACGCAGCGTATCCACATCTGAAGTCACACGTTGAATCATGTCACCTGAGTGGTGAGAACTCCACTCTTTATGCGATAAACTGATTACATGATTGTATAAACCAATACGAAGTGATTCCACGACTCTTTCAGACAATATCGCATTGAATGCTCCTCGAAGAAACATGAATGTGCCAGAAAATAACGTCACAATGATAAGCAGTAATCCTGCTAACCACAAGTTATCTCTGAATGATTCAACACTGATAAAGACATTGGTAACAAAAATAAAGATAGGATGAGTTGGATCATTCAGATTAAGAATGGAATCCACAAAGAAGGAGACATACAATGGTGTGATCAAAGAAAACAAGACCACTAACATTGTAAAGAGCAACAGCGCACCAATCATCCATGCATGCTTTTTTAACATGACTTAACAACAGTTTTAATGATGACATAATTTATCGTCTTTCTACTTCTGAAATCGAAGACGTTGTAGAGCTCCAAGCGCTAAACTACCTGTCAGTAGTCCAGTTGGAATCGACAACCAGATGAGGGGAGGCATCCAATAGATCATAAAAATGGAGGAGTAAATCACAATAATCATCATGATTTGTCCCATATTATGAAATGCAGCCGCTGCGATGGATAAACCCACTAAAGAAAATTTATTGGTTTTATACAATAATGCTACAAGTGTTGTGCTTATTAAAACCCCACTCAAAGAAACCCAAAATCCTGTACCAAACAAGATGCCTCTCAATAGTGAGGCAATCAGTACCCGGGATAAGTTAACCGCAAACATGGTTTTCACACCAAACAACATGAGAGCAATTAGGCCTAGAATATTGGCTAACCCTAATTTAACACCAGGAACAGGAATAGGCAAAACAGGTTCAATCAAATGAAAACAATGCTCATGGCCATGAGCATAGTGATAATCATCATGTTTCTAACATTGGCTTTACGATTCATTTGACCTCAAAATCTGTGTCGCCTTCTTGAGGGGCAACAATAACAATTAAAATATGATTAGGTAGACACGTAATGGGAACCATGGACGAACTCACCCAACCTTGAATCGAACATAAGTTATAGGGTGAGGTTTCTCTTTCTACACGAATTTTTTGATCTTGAACTTCAATGTAAACTTCGCCAAGGGTGCCTTGCACAACGTAAGTATCATTGATCGACATATCAATGCGTAATACTTCTTGATCTTTGTACGAAACAATCGCAATGCGTTGACCTGAATTGGCGGCGTTAATGAGCCATGATAGTGAGCCATACAAAAGCGTTGACCCTACAATGAGAATCACCACAAGCCATTGATCGTAACGATTGAGTTTTTTCATAGGGTCCTCCGTTCATTGTATAATTATAGCCTATTATGAAGAATGAGAAAAGAAAAAAGTGGTTCCCCACTCTTTTATAGTTTACCTTGAAGTTCATACTTCTCAAAGGTTTCTTTATCAGCAATGATGACAAGTAAATCATCATCCTTTAGCAAGTAATCTGCATCGGGTGATAACGTGATTTTACTTTGGCCATGTTGCTTAACTCCAACAACTTGACACCATACACTGCACGTAAGTTTAAATCCTTAAGGGTATGATTTGCCCATTTTTCAGGAACAAGCAGCTCTGCAACCATGGTGGTCGCATCAAGATCTAAGAATTCTTTCAAATTCTTAGACATGAGGGTTTTCGCAACGCGCTCTCCCATTTCTTTTTCAGGACGAACAACATAGTCTGCCCCAATTTTCTTGAGGATGTTCATGTATGTTTTGTTTTTAGCTTTCGCCACAATGTATGGAACATTGAGCTCTTTTAAGTTCATGATGGCTAAAATAGAGGCCTCTAGGTTGGTTCCTACCGCAACGACACCCACATCCACATCGGCCACACCCACAGCACGAAGTTGTTCAATGTCGGTAAAATCAGCCACCACAGCACTGGTTGCATACTCTCCTGCACGATCCACGTTAATGACATCTTTATCAATGGCGATCACATCATTGTTGTTTTCAGACAGTGTTTTGGCCACACTTGATCCAAAAATCCCTAAACCTAAGACCGCATACGATTTTTCATTTGTTTTATTCTTTGCCATGATTCTCCTATCCGACAATGACTTGTCCTTGTGGGTATTCCACTAAGTTGGCACGACGTTTCACACGATTGGATTTTAACGTGTAGGCAATCGCAACTGGTCCAATACGACCAGAATACATCAATAATATAATAATGATTTTTCCCCATTCATTCAATGTTGGCGTGAAATTCATGGACAATCCTACTGTTGCCATCGCGCTGAATGCTTCAAACATGATGGCTAATGGATCTCCTGGTTGAAGTAAAAATAACCCTAGGATACCAACCAATAAGAAACTTAAACTTAATACAAGGATGGTAACAGCTCTTCTTAATGTATCTCTTGAAATGGTTTTATTAAACAAGACGAGTTGATCTTTGTTACGTAACTCTGTGATCACATACAACACCACCAATGCAAAGGTAGTTGTTTTTATCCCCCCCTGCTGTACCACCAGGAGATCCCCCAATAAACATAAACAACATCATCAACAATAACGTTGCTGGTCTTAGTAATGCGATATTAAGCGTAGAGAACCCTGCAGTACGAAGTGTAACGGATTGGAATAACGCAGCCATAGATTTGCTTAAGAATGGGAGTGGTCCTAATGTATGTGGATTGTCAAACTCAACCAACAAGATGAATAGCCATCCCGTAATAATCAAAATAAAAGTCACCCATAACACTAACTTCACATGCACTTTAAGTTGATTGTATACTTTTTTGGTTGGAATTTTTTTTCAGAATGGATTGAGTTGATTTACGCACATCAAACCACACACTGAACCCTAGACCACCCATAATGATTAAAAACATCACTGTAAAGTTTACAATTGGGTTTTGTGCATACATCAAGAGTGATGTTGTGCTGATGTTATCAAATCCAGCATTGTTGAACGCAGACACCGAAATGAATAAAGCATTATAGATGCCTTTGATCCAACCAAACTGTGGTACAAAGGTGAATGACAATAAGATCATTCCAATTACTTGGAATAAAATGGTGTATTTAACGATGAATTTAATGAAGGATGAAATGTCTTCAAGTGTGGTGCGATTCAGTGTTTCTTGCATCACAATTTTCTCTGATACATTCAGTTTACTTCCAATAGCGATAAGCATCAAAGCGATGAATGTCATTAATGACAATCCACCCAACTGCATTAAGAAAATCATGACAATTTGACCAAACAAGGTGTAAGATTCAACCACTGCGATTGGGGCTAATCCGGTAACACACACGGCTGAAGTTGCGATAAACAAGTTATCAAGATAGGAAACAGGTACCTTTTGAGCAATAGGTAATGACAACAACACACTTCCAACAAAGATTACCATTAAAAAGCCTAGCGCAATTTGTTGAGCTGGGCGTAAGGTGATTGGTTTTGAATCGATAAAGAATTTAGTACTCATAATGGTTCACGTGTGTAGTATACTCCTATTCCAATGATTTGTCCATGCTACAACGATAGCTTTGAATGTTCTTCAATGACTTCTAAAATGACATCTTGATAGTTTTCTCTTAAAGCATATCCCCCATTGGCAATCTCAAGCATTACAATATGATAATTGTGATTGCCTTCAATTAAGACAGGACCATTTGGGGTAATGCACACATCCCAGCCTATGAGTCGATCTTGAATAGATTGTGTGGCTTTAATGACCAACTCCATGGCTTCCTTCACATAAGGAATCTTAACCCCATCCAAAGGATGAAGTGTGTCAGGGTGATGGGTAAAGGTTTGATTACCAAAAGTAAGGATTTGTTGGCCCACCCCCTCCAATTGTTGCGTTTCAAGGTTTAACTTCACAAAGAAGCCTTTCGATGTGCCAGGATTATCCACCACTGAGCCAACACGACCAAAACGCATGCAGCCTGCAATCACTCGTGCTTCACCATGAAGTGGTTGATAGGTATCTAAGCGAATCGTATTGATGGATGAAGGATTGATGGCATTTAAAAGTGGATGTTGAACTAAAGTTTCTTGGATCAACATGGTACTATTTAGCACTTGATGATGAATTTTTTGGATTAATTCACTTTCTTGAAGAGACTTTTCATCAATTCTAAAAGCGCCAACCCCTCCTTTAAGATCATTGGGTTTTATGAATAAACTATGAAGCGGTGAGGTTTGAATCCATTGATTTAATGTCTGTTTAAATAACTCCACTGTGGAACTATCGCATGGTTGATCATCAATGGTATAAAGTTTGCCCTCTTTAGAATAGGCCAACACAGTGGCGGTTGGAATGTCATGTTCTTTCGCAAACTTGAAGAAAGCGAGTTTATTAAGTAAGAGTTGTACTGATTGAGGTGAATGAAGACGTTGTGATAATTGGATTTGTCCAATCAAGGCATCACTAACATAGTGTTTCAATGAAGGATAGCCTTTTCGATACACAAAGCGACTAAGGTATTCTTTAGGAAGTCGTTTTAAACGACGTGTTTCTAAGAAGAGTTCATATCCAATCTGAAGTAGTGGCTTACGAAGTGGATCTTGAATCATCAGTTTTATTTTTGTAAGATTTGAATTCATGCTTCACCTCTGAACTTTTTACTTAAAGATAGTTCATCGCTTTGACGATAGTGTTTGGCTCGAATGAAGAAGACCAGACCTAAAACACTCCATACCCCTAACGCAATGAGCGATGGGAGTTGTAATGAAACTGGACTGTTAGGAATCAATAACAGTGCCACAAAAAAGAGTGAAAATAACGATCCTAAATAACCAAAGAAACGATTGGATTGCAGTTCATGATCTTCTTTATGACGATGGGCCAGTACAACAGTGCTCGCACTGGTGTAGAAAAATCCAATGGCTGCACCCACAGAAGCCATATCCACAATCCACAGTAAGGCTGCACGTCCAATCCATGGGGCAATGAGTGAGACCACCGCAATAAAAATCAGTGACATGGTTGGAGTTTGATTTTTAGGATGAAGCATTTCAAATGAAGAGGGTAAAGCACTTGTTTTAGCCATCGCATAAAATAATCGTGATGAAGCATGCATGAACCCATTCAAACCACTGAGAATGGCACTTAAGATGGCTAATCCTAAGATGAGTAAACCTACATCACCTGCAATCACACTGACAGCACTGCCAGTTGCCCAGTTGGCATTCTCCACAATGAAGGTTTCCCATGGACCAACCATGGCAGTGATGAGGGTAAGTAGACTGTAAATTAATGCTCCCACAATGATGGAGAAAATCATGAGCTTCGCTGATTTACGCACATCAAAGTTCATTTCCTCACTGGCTTGAGCAATCGTATCAAATCCCACAAAAGCCCAAGGAGCAATCGCAATAATAGCTAAAATGCCTTCCAAAGGTGGTTTTGAAGATGAGAATGCAGGTTGTAGATTGGAAAAACGTGCAATGGGTGAAAACAGTGCCCATATCATGAGCAGCACAACCCCTCCTACTAAGACTAAGGCAAGCAAAGAAGCAAACTTTCCAAACAGTTTCACTCCTTTATGATTGAGATAGGCAATTAAGAGGATAGAAGCAGAAGCCAAGATGACTTCTCCTAAATACACATTCCATCCAGCAATGGTGTACAGAAGGCCTTGTTGGAAAACACCAGGAAACATGGCTCGTGTGATTAACCCTAAGGCAGTGGCATTCAAAGGAACGATACTTAAGTACGATAGTCCTAAAAACCACGCTGCAAAGAAGGCATGAAAACGATCAAATCCAATATAGGCAAAAGTAAACTCTCCACCTGCTTTAGGATATCGATGAATCATGACGCCATAATTCTTAGCAATAATCATCATCATGATTGCTGATAAACTCATCGCAATAAGTGTTCCTAATGGACCCGCATCAGGTAAAAACTTGTTGCCAGGAAGCACAAATGCTCCCCAACCGATAATCGCCCCCACCGCTAATGACCATACACTTGTTTGATTCAATTCTTTTTTTAATTGTGTCATTGGGCTCTCTCCTTAGTAACATTGTACGCTTGTGATAAACAGTGTCAAGAAGCAATAATCAAAACGAATCAAAAAAGAAACCTCATCTGAGGTCTCTTAATCGACATAATGAATGGTGTAAGTAATGGTTCCAACTTGTGAGATGGTGTTAAAGACAGAACACACTTTAGTGGCTAATTCGAAGGATTTTTCCACTGCCACTTTATTGGTGATTCCCTTTACGTGAACATCCAAGTGAAGGGTCTCAATGGTTGAAGGAATTTCTTCACGTTTAAAACCACTGGAATGATAGGTAACGGATTCAAAACTTAAACGTTTCTTTTCAATTACATCAAGGAAGGTGGAGTGCAAACAAGAAATGAGAGCACCTTGAAGAAGTTTATATGGAGACGCTTGATGAGGTAGCATGCCAATACTGACGCTTCCCTCTTTCAGTTGTAATTCTCCATTAAAGGTATGATCAAAGGTGAGTGTTGCTTCAATAGGTTGTTTCATATTATTCTCCTGTTGCTAATTTCTTACGAATGCGTGTTGAAATCATTTCAATGATTAAGACAAAGATAATAAGACCAATCAGTAATGCACCCGCATCATTCCAACGATAAGCACTGATCGCAAAAATCAGCGGAGCACCAATACCACCTGCTCCCACCATCCCTAAGATAGTGGCGTATTTAACGTTAATTTCAAAGCGATAAATGGTAGTAGAGGCAAAGTTGGACATGAGTTGAGGTAAAATTCCATACTGAATCTTTTGAATCGTATTACATCCACTCGCATCCAGCGCTTCTAAAATACCTGGATCTAAATCTTCAATGATTTCCGCAAACAGCTTCGCCAGTCATACCAATGGATGCGACACTAAGTGTAAGAACACC
>JAJOHZ010000039.1 GCA_021209625.1 Erysipelotrichaceae bacterium
AAACATTGCGCTCGGTGAAAGTTACTTTAGGTTTGCGGGCTTGCCCTACACTGCCCCGCCCATTTGTCCGCCCAAGCCTAGCCTGCAGTCTGTGCTTGATGACGCCCACGCGCACTTTGCCGGGTTAACTCGTGGCAAGACAGCAGACATAGGAAATAATGGCTAAGACTATAAAAACTAATATTAAGCTAATTAGAATGAGGATGATCAATGGATTCTTGTCTTTGAAAAAAGAATCCAATACCATTATAATGAACAAAGTTATGAGGATGATTAATGTATTGGTGTTAGTTGAAAGCATCTTTCTCAACTTACTCATTGCTACTTCTCTTCATCTTTTAGAATTTTAAAATGATGAATTAAAAACATGATTTGAAGAGAGGAAACCACATATCCAATTGAGCTTTCCACTAAAAACAGTTCTTCAATACAATAACCAATCAACAAAGGCAAGATAATCACGACTAATGCTACCATAACTTTAAACATTGTTTTATTCATGATACAGTTCCCCTTATATGTGATGATGCTGACTTCATTTTACATCCTCCATTGTTTTTTACTTTTGAATTCTGAAGATTATTTTGGGTTGATGCTTATTCAACCCAAAATAGATTCTTCTTGATCATTCCACCTTGAAATGATGTTTTCCATTGACACTTCCCCGCAAGAAAAGTGTATCATTACCCCTTGGTTGCTTCTAGCAACTGTTGGTTGCGTTTTGCCACTTTTGAGTTAAACGAGCTTTTTCAATCTGTTCTAGGCTATTTTTTAAGGTTTAAGAATGCCTACCTTGGTTAATTTGGAAATCACTTTCACGTTGCTATGACCCAATTGATTGTACTCATTGTTGCCCCAACCATAAATGATGCCATCTCTAGTGATCGCCATGGTACTACCTACACCACTTGAAATCATATCAACATTGTTAAGAATGTTACTTAAGTACACAGCACTGACACCTTGAGTTGGTGAATTTCTCTCATTCTCAATCCGATACAAAGCATGTTGATGACTTAAGACATAAATTGAAAATGCACTTGACTGGACACACTTGATATTGGTAGCCATCTTTGATGGTGTTTTAATCATGGTTTCACTTGAACTGTTGAGACGGGAATAATGATTACTTCCCAACCCATACAAATCACCCTCTTTGGTTAGGATAAGCAGTGCTTGATCTTGATATACGATTTGCTTAACATGAAACTCAATACTCACTTCTAAAGGTGTGCTTTGACACGTCACATCGTGATCCGTAAACAAGGATAAGACATCTTGACGTTGACTATCGGAGGTGGTGCTTCCCCAAATGTAGTGTTTTCCATCCAGTGTGCTCGCAATGGCATTGCCACTAAAAGGTTGTACACTGACCTCCTTAACACCTTCCAACACTTTTGTTAACTTGAGTGCTGAACTTGATTCAACAAGGGGTTGAGGGTTCACTCGACAATCATTGTGTCCAATAACCCACAATGAATCATTTTCTTTCAACACATAAACCAGATTGGATTCATTCCCCCAAATCGATTTCACATTATCCAAGACTTTGGATATCTCATCTTTTTTCTCATACGGTTCTTTTGAGAACACACGCGCACTCCCCCACTCCCAAAGTGTGCCATCTTTCTTCAACACAATGGTCGTATTCCACGTCGAAATTACGTTTCTCACATCACTCATGATTGGAATAGGTTTATTCACATAACTTGCTCCAAATGAGCCTAGACCATACAGTGTTTGCTTGTTGGTGATAAAGAACGTTGTTCTTGGTCCTAGGATGATGTCATCAATTAAGACAGGTAATTCAAAAGAGGATGTCCAAAACTGACATCCTGAAAGTAGACAACATAGTGCGATGATGGTTAATCTTTTCATACAATTCTCCCCCGAGTTAACACTATTCTATCATAAGAAAATCTTGGTAATCATTCTTTTTTGAAACATGCTCATTATTTCATGCTTAAACATACTTGACTAAATTCTTTGATTTTCAAAGGAAGTAACCGTTTACATCACATAACTTTCACAATTTCATCGTTTTTTCACGCATAAAGTTCTTGATTTCGTGTTTCTTCAGGAGTAAAGTGTAACTTAATTTGATGCTCAAAGTTTGAACTTCAAAGTAAATAACAAAGGAGAAACAGAATATGTTTGAACAAGTTAAAAAAGTCCTCGTGGATGCTGTCCACATTGATGATGCATTGGTGGTTGCAAGTGCAACACTGAAAGATGATCTAGGCATTGACTCCTTAGCTGCAGTTGAACTCGCGCTTGAACTTGAAACTTCATTTGATGTTCGTATCGAAGACGCTGAGCTTGCGAAACTGGTCACTGTACAAGATGTTGTCGACCTCGTTTCAACAAAATTAAACTAAGGGTGGTCTCACCCTTAGTCTTTTTTATAAGGAAAGAGACCCTATGATGAAAGACAAACAAACTTTAAAAACAATCATTGAACTCTTCGAATCAAGTGAAGTTGCTAAGATGGAGCTTGAACTTGAAGGATTTAAAATAAAACTTGAGAAAGCACAACCTGTGATGATGATGTCACAAGTGCAGCCTCTCACACCATCCAGTGTGCCTAACCCAGTGAATGAAACTACACCATTACCCCACACTCCAATCGTCAATGAACCTTCATACAAAGAAATCAAAGCACCCCTTGTAGGAACCTTCTATCATGCCTCTTCCCCTACATCAGATCCTTTCTTTAAAGTCGGCGATGCCATTAAGGTAGGGCAAGTCATTGGTGTCATTGAAGCCATGAAAGTCATGAATGAAGTGACCTCACCCTACGATGGCATTGTGGTAGAGTGTTGTGCTCCTAACAATACTTCCGTGGAGTTCAATCAAGTTCTACTCAAGGTTCAACCTCATGATTAAAAAAATATTGATCGCCAACCGTGGTGAAATTGCGGTACGCATTATGCGTACCTGCAAAGAAATGAACATCACCACGGTCGCCATTTACTCCAGTGTGGATGAAGAAAGTTATCATGTGAAGTTTGCGGATGAAGCGATATGCGTGGGTGATGCTCATGCTTCATCATCGTATCTGCACATGAACAACATCATCATGGCTGCTCTTAACAGCGGATGTGATGCGATTCATCCAGGTTTTGGATTTCTTAGTGAAAATGCCATCTTTGCTTCCTTGGTTGAACAGGTTGGTCTTATCTTTGTCGGTCCTAGTGCTCACTTAATTGAACTCATGGGCAACAAAGTGAAAGCCAAACAAGCCATGATTGATGCACGTATTCCCATTATTCCAGGATCAGTGGGAGCCGTTATGGATTTAAGTGAGTGTCAACGCATTGCCTCACAGATAGGTTACCCTTTGATCATTAAAGCTGCGGCTGGTGGTGGAGGTAAGGGCATGCGTTTGGTTCATGAACACAGTGAATTGGATCAAGCCTTTCAAGCAGCCAAACAAGAAGCTTTAGCTTCCTTTGGTTCAGCTGAAGTGTATGTTGAACGCTACTTTACTCAAACCAAGCATGTGGAAGTTCAAATCATTGCAGATAAACACGGCCATGTGGTGCATTTATTTGAGCGTGATTGCTCATTTCAAAGACGTCATCAGAAAGTGATTGAAGAAGCCCCATGTTTTGCATTGACCCAAACGCAGCGTAAAAAGATTCTTAATGATGCGGTCAAAGCGGCTAAAGCGGTGGGTTATGATTCTGTAGGCACCATCGAGTTTCTCATGGATACCACAGGTCAAACCTACTTCATGGAAATGAACACTCGTATCCAAGTTGAACATCCTGTCACAGAAATGATCACGGGTATTGATATCATTAAAGTCATGATTTTATGTGCTCAAGGAAAACCACTTCCATTCACTCAAAGAGACATTACCATGAAAGGATACAGCATTGAATGTCGTATTAATGCGGAAAACATTCGATCCAATTTCGCTCCTAGTCCTGGGACCATTGCATTCATGCATGTTCCTTTTGGACCTCATGTCCGCATTGAAACATCCATGTATCAAGGAGCAACCATTCCTCCCTACTATGATTCCATGATCTTAAAACTCATTGTTTGGGGGCAAACACGCTTGGAAGCCATTAAACGAATGAGAGGCGCACTGGAGGAACTTCTGATTGAAGGGGTTCACACCAACATTGAATTCCACTATTTGGTGCTTCACCAAAAGGAATTCATTGAAGGTCGTTACACCACCGATTATGCCAGTGTCCTCATAAAGGAGTTGAACACAGTTGAAGAATTTATTCGAACAACGTAAAAAACAAATATCAGGGTTTAAAACCCTCTTGAATGTCTCAAAGCATCTTTTTGCGAAAAAGGAGTTGCCTGATGATGTGATTCATGTATGTGCATCTTGTCACAAAGCATCAACCCTAGAACACTTTCAACGTAATTTAAGAGTGTGTGTGCACTGCGATGCTCATGAGCGCGTTAGCGCTAAAGATCGCTTACACATGAGTGTGGATGAAGGTTCATTCACACCTTTATGGAATCATCTTACTACTGCCACTCAACTTGATTTTCCTGATTATCAGAAAAAATTAAAGGAAGCTCGACAAAGCACACAACTCAATGAAGCTGTTTTGGTGGGGGTAGCAACCTTAGACCAACACCCCATTGCGATAGGTGTCATGGATGCCAACTTCATGATGGGCAGTATGGGTTCACTCGTTGGTGAACTCATCACTCGACTCATTGAACATGCGTGTGAGCATCGTTATCCCTTGATTCTTTATGTGGCTTCAGGTGGTGCTCGGATGCAAGAAGGCATTATTTCATTAATGCAGATGGCCAAAACCACCCAAGCCATGAAGAAACATCATGACTTGAACTTGTTCAGTATCATGGTATTAACGCATCCTACTACAGGTGGTGTGAGTGCTAGCTTTGCGATGTTAGGGGACTTAACCTTATCTGAACCATCTGCCCTCATTGGGTTTGCGGGCAAGCGAGTGATTGAAAAAACAATCCAACAAAGTCTTCCTTCTCACTTTCAAAGTGCTGAATTTGGGCTTGAACAAGGTTTCATTGACATGATTATTCATCGTCATGAGATGAAATCCACCTTAGCCTATCTTCTCTTATGGTCAAAAGGAGGGACTCATGAAACTATCCGCGTATGATCATGTTCAGATTGCTCGTGATAAAGATCGACTCAAAGGATTAGGACTGGTCCATGCCCTCTGTGATGAAGTCATTGAAATGCATGGAGATCGTCATTTTAAAGATGATCCTAGCATGTATTGTGGTTGTGCTCAGATAGGGTGCCACAGTGTCATGATCATTGCTCAAGTGAAAGGAATCAATACT
>JAJOHZ010000016.1 GCA_021209625.1 Erysipelotrichaceae bacterium
GGAACTTTTACCTCATTAAAATGGGTGACATTAGGCTTAAGTTTTTTAGTCTTATTCTTACTCATGATTCTTAAGTTAATTCAATTCATCTTATGGAACAGAAAAAGCGCTTAATCACACACTTTCTTAAAAAATGTGATTTTGATGACATGAGTTGTCAGACTATGACATGTTTTGTATAATGACCTTGCGAGTATTTTTCTTTAATCATATTAGAAAGTGGTGAGCATGAAGAAATTAAGATTGAAAAAACAGTCGCTAGTTATTATTCTAGCCATATTTACCCTATTAATAGGAACATATTATTCAACAGAAGCTTTGTTTTCTGGTTTCATGAACGGTGAGTTTTCCATCGCTGAAGCTCCTCTGCCAGGATATGCTTTTATTGTCAATGATGAAACTTGGTTTGTCTTAGAAGATCCAAGAGAAATGAAGTATGTCATTGAAGAATACCAAAAGCCAATGTTGAAACGCATCACTGATCGCAACAACATCACTTCTATTGTATTTGCCGATAATGTGGTCATCAAGGAAGTAGAATACAGTGGTATCTTCTCAAGTGCTGATGAAGCACTGGCAAGATTAAACCAAAACAAAGATGAAGCCCAACTGTACACCGTTCAATCCGGTGACAACATGTGGGACATTGCCCAAAAATTCAATATTTCATTCCGTGATTTAGCAACCTATAACCCTGACATCGAACTTGATAAAATTTGGCCCAATAATGTTATCACCTTACAACCATCTAAACCAAGTTTGGATGTCATCATTACCACAACCCAGACTGTTGAAGAAGCCATTCCTTTCACCAATGAAATCCAATACGATAATACAATGATTTCTACCGCACGTGTTGTAGTTAAACCAGGGGTTGAAGGCAAGAAAAATGTAACTTATGATATTAAAACCATTAACGGTTTCCCAAGTACAGTCGAAGTTGTCAATGAAGAAATCTTAAGTGAACCTGTGAGTGGTATCCTCAAAGTAGGAACTCAAAAGACCGCAAGACGTACATCAACTAACAATTTTGGTGTAACGACAGGTCGATTATCCAGTGGATTTGGTTATCGCTTACATCCAATTACAGGACGTCGTGATTTCCACTATGGAATCGATATCTCAGGTCCAACAGGAACTCCAGTTAAATCTTACGCTTCTGGAACAGTCACTCGTGCTACATTCTCAAGTGGATATGGACGATATGTCGTTGTGAACCATGGTGGTGGATTATCCACATTATACGCTCACTTGTCCAGTATCTCTGTCTCAGTAGGAACACGTGTTGATGTAGGTACTCAAATTGGAAAAATGGGAAGTACAGGTTTAAGTACTGGATCTCATCTGCACTTTGAAGTGAATCGTAACGGAACACGCGTTAATCCATTAGGTTATCTAGACTAATCCACTGCTTCAGTGGATTTTTTATTGGAGGAACATGAATAAACAAATCAAAGAATGGTTTTCAATTCTCAATCAAAGACAGATTCGTTATGGAATGGGTGGTTCATGGATGTTGAAAGAGTATGGATTACCCACTGAACCTAAAGACATTGATCTTTTTATCCATAGTGATGATATCAACAAATGCCTGGATCTGATTGAGCCTTATCAAATACACCAAGTAAATGTCCCTGATTCTCCATTTAAAACAACATTCTTTGCAACGCTTCAAATAGAATCAATGAGCATCGACATTATGGGCGGATTTGCTTATTTGCATGATCAGGGTTTATACAAAGCCATCTTTGATGATCACAGTATTGTCAGTGAAGTCATAGTTGATGATGTTCATATTCCACTGATGTCTTTAGAAGAATGGTATGTTTTGTACATTGTGATGGGACGACAAAAACAATGTGAACTCATTGAGAACCATTGGAAACACCATGGAATGGATCACTCTCATTTACTTCAACGTCAATGGTCATGTAATTTGGATGATGAATCAAGAATAAAAATTGAACAAACAATCAAAGGTCTTATCGATTAAACCAGATAAGACCTTTGATTTAATTCACAAGAGTGTCAATTAACCACTGATTGTCAACTTGATTTAAAACATAAAAATAAGGATTAACTGGGGATGCTTTGCGATAAAGTAAAGACTGATGATGCATATCTCTTAACACTCCTCCAGCTTCATGAACAATGATGTCCATTGCGGCAATATCCCATTCTGAAGTTGGACCATATCGTACATACACATCTGCAAAACCAGCCGCAATGATGCATCCTTTAAGCGATGAACCAACCCCACTGGTAAAGATAATGTGTTCTTTATGATACTCTAAAAAGGCTTTTTCTTCTTCACCTACATGAGTTCTTGATACTACAGCTTTAAACTTATTTCTTTGTGTGGAAGTATGGATACGAATCGGTTCTTGATCATGGATTTGCATGTAAGCACCATGATCTTTTAATGCATAAAATAACGTTCTAGACACTGGAGCATAGATTAGTCCTAAAATGGGTCTTCCCTTTTCCACTAAGGCTAGATTCACTGTGAATTCTCCATTTCTTGCGACAAATTCTTTGGTGCCATCTAGAGGATCACAAATGAAAGCTAAAGGCTTTGAGTCATCACTGATGTATTCTGCCTCTTCACTCAAAAAATCAATGTGTGGAAAGTGTTCTTGACAGTAAGCTTTAATTAACTCATGAGCATTCATATCTGCTTGAGTTAATGGCGTATGATCTTCTTTGTAGCTCACCTCAAATGAAGTTTCATAAACTTCTAAGATCAGTTCTCCCGCAGCCATCACACACGTTTTTAATCCTTCATAGTCGTTTAAGTGCATACAACCATCCTTTCATACCAAGTTATCACTATCGTAAAACAATCTCATGGTTCAATAATGTCTTTTTCATGTCTAACCCACTAGAGAACCCTCCTAAACCGTTCGTTGCCACAACACGATGACATGGCACCACAATTAAAACAGGGTTGTTTGAAATGGCTTGTCCTACAGCACGTGATGCCTTAGGATTACCAATCATCACTGCAATCTCACCATAGGTTCTCACTTCAGAATACGGGATGGATTGAAGTGCTTTGAATACTTGAATCTGAAAAGGAGTATGGTTGAATGCGATAGGCCAATCAAAAGTAGATCGCTGATGTAACTCATACTCTATTATGTCTTGAATATACCGATGATGAGTAGGATCAATATAGGTTTGTTTCGATTCTATTCGATTCAAAGAAATGATGTGTGTATCATCACTGATTAGTTCAAGAGTATAGCCTAAACATGGGAAGGTACTTTTTTTCATAAAACTATTTTAACACAAAAAAAGGACTCAGTAATGAGTCCTCCTTGGTCTTACTTAAGACCTTCGATTAATGATGTGATTTGTGTCACGAATTGCTCTTTAGTGATTTCACCTTTTGCGAATAATTCGTAGACAGGACCTAATGTTTCCATTCCAAATCCTGAAGGCATGTCATTTTGCCACCAAGCATAGGCTTTTTTAGCTTGGTTGTGCTCAAGAACTGCTTTGGATAGTGGAGTAGCTGGAACTAAAGTTACAGAGTTGAATGCTGGAACCATGTTGGTTTTGTTAACCATGTAATCATGACCTGCAGCAGTTGAAGCTAAGTCATTTAGGAATTTCTTAGCAGCATCTTGAGCTATGGAATCAACGTTAAGTACATAGTAAAATGTAGCAGCTACATTTCTTTTCTTTTCAAAATCAAAAATAAATGCGTTATCGCCTCTGCCAAATTGCTTTGCTAGAACCTTAGCCAGCGAAAAAAGGAAGGATAATAATCGCAATTATCGATAGAAGCGTATACAATAGTGTTAAGCCAATCTTTCTTAATACCATATCTACCCTTGATTCCACCAAGTCTCTTGCTTGGTTAGTTGAGCCTATTTAAGATTATTATAGTCTTCAATGTAAGCGTTGTTAATGAACGTGGCGAGTTAAAAAAATGGTTGAAGGACAAGCAATTATTAAATATAGAATATTCACTGAAAAAGGAGCACTTTTTATGCCATTTTTTACCCCTCAATTACACAATTATATGTTCTATTTTATTACGTTTTTGTGGATTTTAGAGTTTGTAATTTTCAGACCTCAATTTAAGGGAAAAAGTTACTCAGAAAAACAATCATTTAAGACCATTTTAATCGTTATTATCACTATAATTGGGGGAACAATTCTTTACAATCAGTTCGAGTTATTTATGCTCCCATCTCAAACCCACCTCTATTTCAATCTCATTGGTATTAGTATTTATGTGGTTGGAATCATATTACGCTATGTTTCCAGTATTACTTTAGGACGATATTTTACACGTGATGTTGAAGTGTCTTCGGATCAACAACTCATATCCAAGGGTCCTTATCGTTTCCTTGTTCACCCTCTCTATTTGGGACTATTCTTATTGGTGATTGCGGTTCCGATTTATTTCGCTCAGATTTTATGGATCTTAGGAGCATTCTTCTTTTTTGGTAAGGTGATCTTGACTAGAATGAAGAGTGAAGAGAAAGCCTTAGAAGAAACATTAGGTGAAACCTATACGAAGTGGAGACAAAAACGTTATCGTTTTATCCCTTGGATTTACTAGAAAGGAATTAATGAAGAAAGCACTCATCATTGGTGGTGGATTAGGCGGACTCAGTGCTGCCATCTCACTTGCACAACTTAAAACCTACGAAATTCATGTTTTGGAAAAGAATACACATTTAGGGGGTAAACTGAATCAATCCGTTAAAGATGGATTTACATTTGATTTAGGTCCTTCTATCATTACAATGCCCTACATCTTTGAACATCTTTTCACCATCCATGATAAAAAAATGAGTGATTATCTTGAGTTTGAAACTGTAACTCCTCATTGGCGTAACTTCTTTGAAGATGGCACTGTGCTTGATATTACGGAAACCTTAGATCAAATGCTTGAAAATGCACAACTCACTCAAAAAGACATGGATGAACTTCAAGCCTTTTATACTTATTCTGAGAAGCTTTTTGAGTTTTCAGATGCAGTGTTGTTTAAACATCAAAGTGAGCGAAAAAGAGATACCCTTAAATATTATCCAACAACTCGCATCATTCAAGATTCAGACATGTTTTCAGTGATGGATGAAGGCGTACGACGTTTTATCTCAAACCCATATCTAGTAGATATTCTTAATTACTTCATCAAGTACGTGGGGTCTTCTCCTTATGATGCCCCTGCTGTATTAAATCTTCTTCCTTATATTCAATGGAAGTTTGGATTATGGTATGCCAAAGGTGGGCTGTTTGCTATTTCCAATGCCTTAGTCAAACTGGCTAAGGAACTCAACATTACTTTCCATACTGGTGTTCAAATCAAGGGTGCGATGATTAAAGACAAAAACATCACTGCCCTTGTTGATCAACAAGGCACTGTTTATGAAGGTGATCTTGTTATTTCAAATATGGAAGTTATCCCTTTTTATCAATACATCACCAAAGAAAGTGATGCTTTCTTAAAACCGTATAGAAAGAAATATGGTCCTGCTTGTTCTGGTTATGCACTGCATTTAGGAGTTAACACAACCTATCCACAATTGGCTCATCACAACTTCTTTTACTCCAATAATTCTAAACAAAACTTTGATAACATCTTTCATCGCAATACACTCAATGATGATCCCACAATATATTTGGTTGCTCCAACACGAAGTGATGTTTCCATTGCTCCACAAGGTTGTGACATCATTAAAATCCTTCCTCATATTCCTGTTTTGGATGAACAACATCCTTTCAGTGAGATGGATTATGAAACGTTTAAAAACAACGTCCTTGATAAACTAGAACGCATGGGATTAACTGACTTAAGAAAACACATTGTGGTGGAAGAAGTGTGGACACCTCACACCATACAAGATGCCTATATGTCAAATCAAGGATCCATTTATGGTGTGATTAGTGACAAAAAGAAAAACATGGGATTTAAAACGCCTAAGTATTCCTCAAAATATAAAAATCTTTTCTTTGTTGGAGGCAGTGTCAATCCTGGTGGTGGTATGCCGATGGTGATTCTTTCAGGCCAACAAGTGATTGAGCAGATAAAAACCAAATTAAAGTAAAAACGAGTGCTTCGATTATAAAGCACTCGTTTTATCATTCATGATGTTGTTAAAGTATGTTTTATATGATGCGATGATTTTGACAGTTAAAACCCCAAGAAAAGCGAAGAAGTCCCAAGTCATCACATAAACAAACAAGTCAGTGCGATAACTCTCTGAATAAAGACTCCAATCACCAAAGATGAGTGCCCATATCAATAACCCAATAAAGAGAAGATCCATTGACACCAATAAGGTGAGATTCAGTTTTGTTAATGGCTGAGGTTTTGTTTTGCTTGTTACTTCTAAAGGAAAGATAATGAATCCCCCTAAGATCATGCCACTTAAATAGAGAAGACTTCTAAGATGTGGTTGTTGATCATTTCTGGCTAAGATAAAGAAATAGAGTGGAAATAGACCTAATGCATTAAATACAAACCATTGTGTAGGATCAAGTTGTCCCGCAAATACACTGGTTAAAAAGGTGGATTCACTTCCCCATAATGGACTGCTTGCGGTTAATGCAACTAAAACTAGCCAAATGATCCATGTGAACCGACGTCTCATTTTAATTCCTCCTTAAGTAGCTGTGCACTGATGATTGCTGATTGATAAATGGTAGGTAAACCACTTCCTGGATGAGTCCCTCCTCCCACTAAAAATAAGTTTCTTATGTCATTAAAGCGATTATGCGCTCTAAAATACAATAACTGGTCAAAAGAATGAGCCATATTAAAGGTCGCACCTAAATACACACCATAATCATCTCTCCAATCAAAAGGAGTAATGACTTTCAAGGCTTGAATGTGATTTCTAATGTTGGTACACCCAGCACGTTCTTCTAGAAATTGAAGGACCCTTTGAGTGTAATCTTCTTTTAATTCATTCCAATTAATGTCAGCCAAAGTGTTAGGCACCGGTACAAGCACATACAAGGCACTGTGACCTTTTGGAGCAACACTTGCATCTAACTTAACTGGATTATGCACATAAAAACTAGCATCAGGAGTTAACACCATGCGTTGTGTCATGTCCAACACATTACTACGATAATCCTCCGCAAAGATAAGATTGTGATGATGAAGGTGATCATATTGAGTATCTAACCCAAGATAAAGCATGAATGTTGAACAAGAATAGTTCTTTTTGGATAGTTTACGATCATTCCAAGAAGGACGATGTGTTTCACTGACCAGTTCTGAAATGCTACTCGCAAAATCACCATTCAAGACTGCTCCATCAACGACTATCTCTTCATCATTCACCACAATGGATGTTACTTTTTTATTATGGACATTCACTTTACTAACATGAGCATTGAAGTGAAACGTTGCTCCAAAAGACTCAGCTTCTTCTTTCATGGCTGTGGCTAAAGCATTAAGTCCACCTTGCACATGAAATAACCCATAAGCATGCTCCATGTAGGAAAGAATGGAAAACGCACTAGGGCATTCCCAAGGAGACATACCTAAATACTTTGCTTGAAAAGCCATTGCATAAATCAATTCTTCATCTTTAAAGAAACGTTTGAGGCGTTGATACAAGGATTTGAATGGATCTAAGTAAGGAAGTCCTGTGATCACGTCTGGGTGAAGATAGTCAGATATGTGCGTGAAAGGAAGTTTTAGTACTTTTGAAATCGCACTAAAACGTCTTCCTTCTTCTTTAAGATAGCGATCATATCCCATCTCATTTCCTGGGAAAACACGCATGATTTCATCACGCATTTTAGAAGGATCACTGCTTGGATACAGTTTTTTCCTTTTAAAGATCAATTGATAAAGGGGATCTAAAGGAATAAGTTGAACTTTATCTTCAAGTTTTCGTCCTACCTTTTCAAACACTTCATCAAGAAGGGGTTTGTATAAGAAAAAGGTTGGACCAATATCGAAATGATAGTTGTTTTCAAGGGTGAGCCTTCCATTTCTTCCCCCAACTTGACCCTTCATTTCATACACATGCACATCATACCCATCATGGGCTAACAACATGGCAGCCGCCAGTCCTCCAGGACCTGCTCCAATAATCGCAATCTTTTTCTTAGTGTCCATACACCATCTCCTTGAATTCATCAATAAAGCGACCCACTTCTTTCATTAGAACTGAATCAGGATTGCCTTTCAGCACAATTCCATCCATATACATGTGTGATTTAATGATCGCAAACATGCCTTTTTCAAATTCCATGCCTGATTCCACCCCTAACTTAATGGTTTGCATCATTTTTTTAGTGAGTGATGCTTCAGAAACACTTTTCCCTTCAAAATCAACGTACAAGTGTTTTAATCCTTCAATATAGGATTGTAACTTCTTACCTTCAATCCCCTTTTCAGCCATTTCATTGAGTGAACGCGCACAACCTTCATAATTGGCTTTGGATAGGTTTGCCATAAAGTTAAATAAGCCATACCGTATTTTATCACTCACATGAGCAATGGCTCCAGTATCAATAAAGTAGAAGGTATTATCTTTGTATATCATGTTTCCTGGATGCAAGTCACCATGAAAGGTTCCTGTATGATACATGTAGAAACCATGAAGTCTGAAAATTTCCAGTAAATCATCATTGCTTAACACTTTTTTAGGTAAGATGTCATCCACTGTTGGACCATCCAGAAATTCAGAGACCAGTATCTTCTCACTTGAAAGTTGTTCATATAGTTTTGGAAACGCTAAACGTGATAAATCAAAGTTGTCTTTGTGTTGTTCATGAATACTTCTTAATATCTTACCGTTCTTGATTTCATTATTTAAATCAAGTTCAGCTAAAGTGTATTCCTTGATGTAATCAATGATCCCAATCGGATCGGCTACCTTAGCCAGTTTAGGGTAGACAAAAATCGCTAATTTCATTAAACGATGCAATTTTCTAACATCGTTTTCAAAGTCTTTAGTGAAGTCTTTTTTAATGAGTTTAATCACGACTTCATCTTTATTCTTAAGCCGTGCTCGATGCACTTGTCCCACTGAAGCACTTCCTAAAGGATGTGGATCAATCCATTCAAATTGATCTCGCCACTGAGGTGTGGTGTATGCTTCAATTAAGGCCAAAGCATCTTCTGAAGGCAATGGTAAGGTTGAACTATAGAGTTGAGCTAAATGGGTGCATTGTTCACTCGAAAGAAAGTCAACACGCAAAGCAAAGGTTTGAGCAATCTTGACCGCCAACAACCCTTTCTTTTGTATGACTTCTAAATTTGCTTTTTTCTTTGAAAATATCATCATCATCAAATGGATAAAACTCAATGCATTCATAAATCTTCCTCACTTATCTAAGTGTAACATAGTGGTTTAAAAAAGATAAAGAAAACACATGTCATTGACAGGTGTTTGGTTATGGTTGCATTGCTCCAAAAAGAACTAACCAAGCTAAGACAGATTTAGCTGCTAAGGATAAGACAATGTAGGTTCTTTCTCCATACAAGTAATCTTTCCATTTGCCTACACCTAAATATTGAAGAATCATGTTTATAGGAAAGGTATTGAAAGCAACAAAGTAGGTTCCGACAATCGCCCATACAAACCAAGGAATTTGATCCAAGGTAGCACTTGAACCACTCATGTACATGATAATTGCAATCCATGGTGCCAATCCTGCCACTGATCCCCAAATGAATGGACCCCAATTAACATTTTTCTTATCCACACCAGCATTCAAGAGTTCCATGTCTAAACCAAAGAGGTTCATGGAAGCGTTGATTAGGAAAATAAGAATAAGTGTCACCACATCATAGATACCAAACAACGTTGCGATAAGAACAATCATGATGGAGGAAGATAAAGCATATTCAAACCATCTGAACTGGTTAACACCGCGTTTTAGATCATTGGTATAACGATCTTTGGATAAGACAATTAAAAAGTGTGCTACAGCTGAAATGAGTAAGAATGAAGCCACAAGAACACCAAATGGTAATTCAAATAAATCTTTCGTCGCTGTGGCTAAAGACATCGTGGTGGTATCAAAGAATTGATATGTTTGTGTAATGGTTGGAGTGAAACGTGCAATACGCTCAAATCCAATCGTCGCAAGAAACAACATCCCTAAACCTTGAACTAAATGAAAGAAACCCATGATTAAATTAAATCGTCTTAATTTGAAAAATTTGTCTTGAGTCATACCCTTTCTCCTTTGAGATTGATACTATTGTAAGTCTTCTAACACGAATAAACAACTTAAGTGCCTTAACTATTAAGCTTTATCATATCTCTTTAAAAATCAACACTTTCATTTCAATGCCTTGGCTATTTTTCATAGGATGAGTTGGTATGGTTTCTGCTCCATGTTTCTGAATCAATAACCCTGCATAAGCTAAGGCACATGCATCAAGGATGTCTGCATGGTGATGGGTTGGAAACTGTTGAAACGCTGAAACTATGCCCGATTGAAGATAGGGAGCATGGTAAATCAATATTTCATAACGCTCACGTCTTCCTTCTAATGTATGCTTAGATGCTCTTAATGCTTGATGATTGAGTCGTTGAAAAACAAGTTCAGGAAACGATTCATGCACGTTAAGATGGGGATACTCCAACACAAAAGTGTTGGCCATCTTAATGAGTGGAAGTAAATGATAGGATTGACGACTCAATCCTTTACTCATGATGAGACGATGCAATTGATTGGCTTCTTCATAAGAACTGACCTCTAATGTTTGTAAGGCAGGTACATTAAACACACTTGAAGCTTTACCTTTCATGAGTTGTCTAAGATGAGGTTCTGGGCGAACCTCATGCATTGAGGACGGGCATCCTAAAGGGACATCCATTAAGATCAAACCTGTTTCATTTTTTAGACATTCTAGATGAGGACTTAACCCTATCTCTACATTATTATCTGCTATCTTCGCAATCATCACTTGACCTTGACAACCATCCACACCAATCATAGGGACACCTCTTGACACACTGTGTTGTTCATGATTAAATAACACCAGTATACTAGAAAAAGAGGTTGTTTATGAATCAAACACTCTATGTGATTACCTTTTCTTTATTAGGGCTTTCCGCATTCAAAAGTTTAAGTAAAACCAAACTGGCTTTAAAGAAAGCATTTAAAAGCTTTGAAGCCATGCTTCCACAAATCTTAACCATCATTTTAGTGATTGGCGTGGTCATTGCAGCACTATCACCTGAACAAATTGCTTCTATCATGGGGTCCAATTCAGGATGGTTCGGTGTCCTTATCGCATCTTTGATTGGAGCGATCACTCTAATGCCTGGTTTTGTGGCATTTCCATTGGCAGCCACTTTACTTTCTCAAGGGGCAGGACTTCCTCAAATCGCTGCGTTCATTTCTTCATTGATGATGGTAGGATTCATTACGTTACCTTTGGAAATACAACACTTTGGCAAGAAAGCAGCCTTAATTCGTAATGGATTGGCTTTACTTTTCTCATTTGTGGTGGCGACTATTATGGGGGTTGTTCTATGAAGAAACAAACACTTAAACGCTATCGCATGGTTATCATGATGATCATGGTTTATACTTTCATTTATTTTGGTTTTAAACCTCTTTTTGTCCCTGCTGTGAATGGATCAATGAACTCATTAATCGAATTATTGATTGTGGTTCCACCAATTTTTGTCTTGATTGGACTGCTTGATGTGTGGGTGGAAAGAGAAAAGATGATGAAACTGATGGGACCAAAGTCAAAGGGATTAGGATTACTTATTGCCTTCCTGTTAGGATCTGTGGCTGCAGGTCCGTTGTATGCAGCATTTCCAGTCGCCATCACCTTACTTAAGAAAGGATCTTCCTTTAGAAACGTCTTAGTTCTTTTAGGAGCGTGGTCAACCACGAAGATACCTATGTTGATGTTTGAGAGTGCCTCAATGGGACTTCCTTTTACCATCACTCGTTTTGTCATTAACTTGTTTGGAATCATGGCCATTGCCTTGATTTCAGAGAAGTTACTCAGTGAAAAAACCATATTAACCATCAGTGAAAAATTCTCTCAATCATAATGAAATTGTTAAAATCACGGATAGGCATTGTGTTCAAGTCCTATCCTTGATAGACTAAACCTTGTGAGGTCCATTATGAAAAAAATCGTTCTTGGTTTAGTGTTTATCTTATTTAACTTCAATCTTACCCTTGGAAACGTCATCATCAATCTGATTCCATCCTTCATTGGTTACTACTTCATCATGAATGCATGTGTCATCTTGGCTGAGAAGACACAGAATGAGCATTATCTTGAAACACGTAAAATGGCTTTGTTGTTGTTTGTCATCAACTTGTTCACCTTTGTACTGGACTTAATTGGATTAAGTTCAGTTAACCCTTATTTCTCAGCTGCCATCGGCATTCTTAATCTTATCTTATCCTTAGTCTTCCTAGCTCGTTTAACCCAAAGCATTACCACAACCGCTCAGTTTAACTTAGATGAGACTTGGATCACTAAATTACGTTCATTGTTCAGATGGATTGTGGTCTTGGATGTCTTAGGATTTGTGATGTTAATTGCCCCTGTGATTGCCTTAATGGTGCTTATGGTTGCGATTGTCTTCCATGTCCTTTACATCATCCAAATCAATCAACTTAATCAAAGACTTGATCCTGAATACCTTTAAACCAAATGAAAACGAGCTTAATGCTCGTTTTTTAGTCCAATTGAAGTTTTGTGGAATAGCGATTGCGTGGATGTTCACGACAAGCTTGTGAACACGACCCTTGATGAGCGATTTCACTTTCTAAGCTACAAATGATTTGCTTGTTGCAATCAGGATTGGCACAATTGATATAGCGCTCACAGGGTTCACCTGTAAAGTAGTCTTTTCCCACAATCACATGCTCCACTTGATTGATAGGCACACTAATGCGCTCATCAAACACATAACATAATCCATCCCATAGTTGTCCTTTTGCGATAGGATCTTTTCCATACGTGACGATTCCCCCATAAGCTGTGCCACATCTTCAAATCCTTCCCGTTTTAACCAACCACTGAATTTCTCACAACGCACTCCACCCGTACAATACGTGATGATTTTCTTATCTTTGAACTCATCTTTGTGTTCTCTAATCCATTGGGGAAGTTCTCTGAAGGTTTCTATTTCAGGACGAATGGCTCCTTTAAAATGACCTAAATCATATTCATAGGTGTTTCGTGCATCAATCACTATAGTTTGAGGATCTTGAAGACGCTCATAGAATTCACTAGGCTCTAAATAGTCACCAGTGATTTCTAATGGATTAACATCATCTTCAAGTGAGAAGTTAACCAATTCATTTTTAAACTTTAACTTGAGTTTTTTAAAGACATGGTTTTCACTTTCATCAATCTTAAATACAATCCCTTTGAAAAGATCATGCTTTTGCATCACTTCCATGTAGGCTTGTGTATCTTTAACTAACCCTGAAACGGTACCGTTGATCCCTTCATGGGTAATATAAATGCGTCCTAAAAGATTTAAAGACTGACACAGTGCTCTGTGTTCTTCTTTGAATGAGTTTGGATCTTCAATGTGAGTGTAATGGTAATAAAGTAATACGTGGTACATATAAACATCCCTTCTTAACTAATTAAGTTTAGCAATACTTCCATCAGAACTCAATAAAGATACCCAAAAGAAAACCTTAGAGCATTCTAAGGTCAACGTACAAGAACAGAATAAAGCGGAGTAAATAAGGCAATGGTAATCACATTGGACAAAAAGTTAACCATGTGATTATCCATCCAACGCACACCAGAGATGAGTACATCGTTGGAATGATGCATGATTTCCACAATCTCATGACTTGTGGTTTTAAACTTAGCTTGAAAGAGTTCTCCTAAGATGGAGTCCACCAATGATCCTGCAAATCCTACAAAGGTAAAGAACACACTTAGCACAAAGGTTAACAGTGTCCAACCACTTAGTTGAATGATCACAGGAAGCGATATAAGAGTAATGAACAATGATCCAATCAATGAAGCGATTAATCCTAACCAAGTGACACCCCCTGATAAACCTGTTGCTAAGGTTTGTCGCTTAATGATGGTCCAAGGCGTTTCTAGTGAGAGAGTGCCGATTTCTGAAGCCCAAGTGTCGGCTGTGGCGGTAGCCATCGAAATAATGGCTAAAGCAATGATAAGGTTTGAAGGACTGAATGCATACAGTAAACTTGCTATACCCAGCCAGCTACCATTCGCCAACACATTCACCCATCGTCGTGGTTCATGTTCTTTGACACTCGATTTGATGTTAGGAATCATGCGAACAATAACTTTATTGATTAAAAGAGACGAGAAAAGAAATGAAAGCATTAAAACATAAAACAATAAATGCCCAAACCCAAGCACAATGAAACCTAACACAAAGGCTGAGAAAGCTCCTGATCGGGTGAGTTTATTCATTTTATAGAGGATTAGGACTAATCCTAAATTAAAGATCAAAGAAAATAAAATCATATTACACCAACATGAGAAGATAACTCATCAGTGATACCCCAATAGGAAGCGTCAAGTTATCAAAACCATCTTTTGTGTAAAGTTCTAGTCCAGTACTTATGACACCTATCAATAAAGCTTTAACACCCCACCATGCATCCCCCATTGAGGCAAACACAAAGCCTGAAATCGCAAACCCAAAGAAGAACACCATAAGGGATCCTTCAATAGATTTAACAGTATTACCTATATTGAGTTTGGTTTTACCAAACTTCTCTCCTACCACTGCCGCAAAACCATCTCCATACCCCATGGTAAGTATACCAATAGCACCAATGGCTTCAAGACCATTGGAAAAAGTAGCAACCGTTAACACAAAAAGTGAAATCGCATAATAAACGGTTCCTAAATCTTTCTTAGAACCATCTCGCTCCATGGCTTTGAAGGTTTGATTCTTATAAGAATAATAGTTTATCACCACAAATGCAGCAGGGGTGATGGCTGCAAACCACACGTTATCAAAGAAAAACATCGCAATGAACCACCAATTCGAAACCATGATATGAATAAACTTACGTGATGATTCCCCATCCAACACTTTCAACGTGCTTAATAATGTACTTAAACCAATGACCACAAACACAAATCCAAACGATGCCCCCAATCCAATCCAATTATTCATTAACCAATCGCCCTTTCCCTTTTAGCTTGACTCACCAGTTGTTTCACTTGATTCTGCAACGTAATGAAGTGTTTCACTCTGCATCGCTGACTTAAGCAATCATAGTTCGCTTCTCTCACCGCATTGAGAATACCTCGATAGTATACAATAGCTTGAGTAATGGAAACCAGTGCATCATCATCATAATATTTTAAATCTTGAATTGCATTATCATAAAACGTTTCAGCCAATCCCGCCAGTCGCTCCCACACCTGAATAAACGCCTCATTCACCTTCTTGGTTTGTATGGCTTGCATAACGTCATCATTCAATTCATCTTTAGGAAGATAGATTCTAGACTTCTGATGGTAATCCTCACCCACATCTCTTAAGATGTTGGTGATTTGCATGGCATAACCAAGTTCAATCGCACTTGGAGTGATTTGCTCATGATGTTCACTTGCAAGAATAGGGAGTAACATTAACCCTACACTGCTTGCAACATGATAACTGTATTTCAATAATGCTGCTTCATCTTCAATGCCATCAAAGACAATGTCCATTTCCTGTCCAACTATCATATCTTTGAATGGTTGAAGCGGAATACTAAAACGTTGTACGGTATCCGATAAAGCATAAAGGATGGGTTGAGTCTCATCCATCTGTGAGAGTTGATCTATTGCAGAAGCAAACGTATACAGGGTTTGCAAGTCTTCATCCTCATCAATCGCATCATCCACAACACGGCAAAAACCATACACGGCATAGACCCCTTGACGTTTATGAAGAGGTAAATCTTTAAACGCCATATAAAAGGATTGCGAGTGCTTCTGAATAATCTTTTCACATAAATGGTACGCTTGGCTCAATTTCATATCATAAGTATAGCATACCCCTCTTCACTTGTCTTACAATAGACACAGGAGAAACGTATGAAAAAAGTGATTATTGTGGGAGGGGGCATTGGCGGTTGTGTCAGTGCCATTAAACTTAAACATCATGGCTATGATGTCACCCTCATTGAAAAAAACAGCAGTCTAGGTGGTAAGATCAATCAAGTCAAAAAAGATGGTTTTACTTTTGACATGGGACCGACCATTGTCATGATGCCTCACATGTATGATGAGGTTTTTACCTATGTTGGAAAAAATCCAGATGATTATTATACCAAGACACAACTTAACCCCATCTATAATGTGTATTTCAGTAAAGAAGATAAAGTGGAAGTCAACACCGATCTAGTTCACTTAACACGTTTTCTTGAAAGCATGGGTGAGCAAGAAGCTTCTGGTTATTTTAGATACCTGAATGACATTTATGAGCGTTATGTGGTGGCTAAAGAACATTTCTTAGAGAAAACCTTCAATCATCCTAGAGATGTATTCAATTTTAAAACCTTATGGAATGGTCTCAAACTTAAAACCTTTGATACTGCGTATCATTCGGTTTCTAAATTTGTGAAAAGCGAGAAACTAAGAAAGCTTTTAAGCTTTCAAACGCTCTATATCGGCATATCCCCTTATGTGGGACCATCCATTTATTCCATCATTCCTATGGTAGAAACCTTGTATGGTATATGGTTTTTTAAAGGAGGCATGTATGGTTACATTCAAGGCCTTGAAAGATTAATGAAGGAAATGGGCATTAAGATCATGCTTAACACCCAAGTGGATGAAATCTTCATTAGCAACAAACAAGCCAAAGGGGTGGTTGTGGGAGAAGATATCTTATGCGCAGATCTTGTCATCAACAACACCGACTTTCCTTACGCCATGAAGCATTTAATTAAGAATGAAAAGCATCGACCATCCTACACGAATAAAAAGTTGGAGAAGATGGATTATTCCTCTTCAGCCTTCATGATGTATTTAGGACTTAACAAGAAACTCGATCACTTAAACGTACACAACCTCTATTTATCCCCTGATTTTGAAGGCAACATCAAAGACATCTTTAACGCCACCTTACCTCCTACTCCATCCATGTATTTCTATGTTCCATCTAAACTGGATCCATCATTAGCACCAGAAGGACATGAATCCCTGTATGTGCTTGTACCAATTCCTTCACTTAAAGGATTTAAACAAAGTTGGAATGAAGAGTTAATTCAAACGTATCGACGTGAAATTTTAGATCGCATTGCGAGTGAAGGCATCATCGAAAACCTTGAATCTCATATTGTGAGTGAAACCATTCTCACCCCAAAAGATTGGGAAGAGAAAGTCCATGCTCATTATGGAGCTACCTTTGGTTTAGCCCCAACATTAAAGCAATCCAATAATTTTAGACCTCAACCTAAGTTTAAAGGTTTAGACCATTTCTATCATACAGGATCTTCCATTCATCCTGGGGCAGGCATTCCCATTGTGATGATGAGTGCTCAGTTGTGTGTCAACGAAGTCTTAAAATATGATCCCAACACCGAAAAGTAAAGCATGCAGTGTGTACGCTAAAGAGGTTGAAAACGCTTAACTTGTGAAGATCTGATCCCAGTCTTCTTTTTTTCTTTGAAAAAGAATAAAAAATTCACAAATACCACTATACATTCGTGATAAAAAGGAGTATATTCATTGAGTGTGAATCAACACACAAAGAAATTGAAGTTAGCCGTCACATCACTTATACTTGTGAATTATTTGTCAAAATGGTTTACATTTGTGATTAAGATGGTATACAATAAACATGTGAGCTATTTCACAAGAAAGAGGACGTTATGTTAGAATCCATTACTTATGCTATTTCAAACTTCACTCATGATATCACCAAATTCATGATCTACATCATGGAAATCATAGGATTATTCATCATCCTTTACTCCTCTGTATTAACACTGACTCGTTTTGCAAAACTCAAATACAATCAAACATCCACTGATATTCGTATCCGCTTAGGTCGTGGTATCTCATTCGCATTAATGTTTTATCTCGCAGCCGAGATCTTACGTCTTATCCTTATTCGTGAGTATAAAGACTTGTTTATTGTTGGAGCCATCATTGTCCTCCACGTCATTGTCACTATACTCATCGCATGGGAAGTCTCTCACTCCCTTCATGTCATGAAGGAAGAGCGTGAACTAGATCATGATTGTGTAGACTAACTCATTCTAAAAACAGTAAAGACATGTTGCCATGTCTTTTTTAATGTTATGAATAAATACTTCATTTATTTCAACGGAGAAGTAATTCGATAATGTCCTACAATCTCTGAAGAAGACTTTTCTAAAATATCTTCTTCAGTTCTAATTTGATAGGGATTAGCTAAATGAAGAACATAAGGAATGCCTTGTTTATTTCTTATGTTAGAGATAATACCAATGTGACGTTTGAACACCACAATATCCCCACCTTGCCATGCTTGATGATCATGGATGTCCATCGTCAGTGACTGAGCATGACGTTTAAAATACACATGAAGGTTTTGGACTCGTCTAAAATCAATGTTCTTGTCCACCACCTCAATGGTATAAGCATCTCTGTTTTGCTTCACATCCACATTAAGTAACATCATGATGTCGTAACCTGAATGAAGAAGGGCAAAGGCAACCACATCCGTACACACTCCATACTCATCATCAGGATAACCACTACCGTAGTACTTGCTTTTATATTTGGGTTTTGTTCTTAAATAGGCCTTAGCAGACAAGAGGATGTCACTTTGATCATCCACTCCATCAAAATCTGCATCATGATCACTGATGATGGACTCAAACCCAAAAGTGTCATTGGTATACGTCGCTTTGGGAAGCACATTAAATGCATCAAGCACAAACAAACATAACAGTAATCCTAGTACACTGATCAATAACCACTTGGATTTCATATTCCCCTCCTGCTTAATCAAGTATACCATGATAAAGATGATGTTCTAGATGATTTCACATCCTTTATGGCGAACACATTGACAATCTTACATGAAAGTGTGAAGATGAATTTGTTATGAAAGAACATTTTAAACATCACCTTAAAACAACACACATGCCTTATGTGCTAATCAAAGCAGCCATCACATTAGATGGAAAAATTGCGACCCAAACAGGTGCCTCTCAATGGATCAGTTGTCCTGAGTCACTGGCCTATGTGCATGAACTTCGTGACCTCTATTCAAGTATTGGCGTAGGCGTAAACACCATTATCATGGATGATCCTTCCCTCACCATTCGCCTTCCTCATCAAAAGGTATCGTGTCATCCGCGCATTATCTTTGACTCAACTGGACGTATTCCTTTAGAATCAAAAGTACTCAATGATGAGTTTAAAACTTTAACTCACATTATGAGTACACCACGCATGCCAAAAGCAATCAAAGAAGCCATTGAATCCAAAGGAGCCCATGTTCACATGGTTAATCAACGTGAGGGTCATGTGGATCTTCACAGTGCTTTATTGGAATGTGGCAAGCTAGGCATTGATTCCTTATTCATTGAAGGTGGATCAGAACTCATTGCTTCACTACTTTCCTTAAAACTGGTTCAAGAAGTGAGTGTAGCATTAGCTCCTAAGTTGTTTGGTGGGTCAGCTGCTAAAGGCTTTATGGGTGAGATTGGGGTTAAAGATGTGGATGATGCGATTCAACTTCATTTCATTGAGTTTAAAGCCTTAGGATCAGACATTCTTATCAAAGCAATAATTAAGTAAACATGATATTAGCACATGCTATGAAAGGATCATTATGTTCAATACAATCGAAGAAGCCATTAAAGAGACTCAATTAGGTCACATGCTTGTGATGGTGGATGATGAAGACAAAGAGAATACAGGTTATTTGTTTATGGCTGCTTCTAAAGTAACACCAGAAGCCATTAACTTTATGGCAACCTATGGACGTGGACTCATTTGCATGCCCATGGAAGAACTGCGATTAGCACAGTTAGGGTTCAACCTCATGGTGGATAATCAAGAGGCTGATCACGCATTTACTGTGTCCGTTGATTCTAAAGCTTGCACAACAGGACTATCGGCATTTGAAAGAGCATTAACCATCAAGCAAATCCTAGACCCTACATCAACTCCACATGACTTTAAGCGTCCTGGACACGTATTTCCCATTAAAGCGGTCAGTGGTGGGGTATTAAAACGCTTTGGACACACAGAAGCAGCGGTTGATTTAGCAAAACTAGCTGGCTTACAACCAGCAGGGGTGATTTGTGCTATCCTCAATGAAGATGGAACCATGGCTAAACGTGATGATCTCATTGCTTTTGCATCAAAACATGAATTAAAACTCATTCAACTTGTTGATCTTATTGCTTATCGTCGTCAAAGTGAAAACTTAGTGGTTCGAGCAGCTAGTGCAAAAATGCCGACACGTTATGGTGAGTTTGAAATGATTGGGTTTGAAAATGTCATCACCAAGGAACATCATGTGGCATTAGTCATGGGAGATGTGTATGATGGCAATCCTGTGCTGATTCGTGTTCACTCAGAATGTTTAACCGGAGATGCCTTTGGATCACTTCGTTGTGATTGTGGCCAACAATACGATGCAGCCATGAAAATGATTGCAAAAGAAGGACGGGGTGTGCTCTTGTACATGCGACAAGAAGGGCGTGGCATTGGATTAATCAATAAAATCAAAGCATATCATCTACAAGATCAAGGATTGGATACCGTTGAAGCCAATTTAGCGTTAGGTTTTGGCGCAGACATGAGAGATTATGGTATCGGTGCTCAGATTCTCAGTGACTTGAATGTGAAGAAGTTGATCCTTATGACCAATAACCCTCGTAAGATGGTTGGATTGGCTGGTTATGGGATTGAAATCGTAGATCGTGTGCCCATTCAGCTCAACCACAACGAAAAAAAATGAACAATCTTAAAAAACCAAACAAGTCAATTAAGGACACATGTTGAAGTTTGATTCTGATGTTAGAAAGCCTTAACCTTTAAAAACACTAAAAAGAACCATTCGTTAGAAGGTTTTCTTATACCCTGATAAATATTCACATAGATATGAGAGCGGTTTCTTTGGTATAATGATACACGACTAAGGAGAACACCTATGAGTTTACCAAAAAATCTGACCAAACCATGGTCATCACAAGCTCGCTTATCATTACTCTTTGTTTGGGCAGCTTTAACCCTCATCATCGCCTTTTCTTACCAAGACCCAACCATGTGGTCTTCATTCATTAAACTTAACCTTTCCCCTGCTATTCTTTTAACGGATTACGTGGAAGCGTTTGGAGCCAGTGCTTCTTTATTGAATGCTGGTGTTGTATTAATCATTAACGTTTTAATTCTACTAACCTTGAAGATGCAACTCTCAGGTTTATTGTATGCAGCCATCTTCACCGTCTATGGGTTTAGTTTTTTAGGTATGAACACACTGAATCTACTGCCCATCTATCTTGGTGGGTTCTTGTATGCGAAATACATGAAACTTGAGTTTAAAGCCGTGGTGCTCATCAGTATCATCGCAGGAACAGTGGGACCCATCATATCTCATGTAATGTTTGGTTATGGTGTCACTTCCGTGTTCACCATCGTTTTAGGAAGTGTTGTAGGAATTGTCTTAGGATTTCTTGTCACACCTTTAGGACGTCACTACTTGAAATTCCATGATGGGTTTAATCTCTACAACGTTGGGTTTACAGGTGGGCTCATCGCCATTCTTTATGATGCGATTGCACGTCGATTAGGATTTGAAGCGGTACGTGTCCGCATCATTTATGAGCAACACGATGTAAGACTGCTTATCCTAACCGTTGTTTCTATCCTCTTTTTCTTCATCATTGGTTTACTTTTTGAAGAGCGACCTTTCAATCATCTTAAAGGCATCTTCAAATCTTCTGGACGTGCCATTTCAGACTTTGTGGTCTTAGGAGGCTTTCACGCTACTCATCTGAACATGGCTCTTGTGGGTGTCATGAGTACGGTGCTTGTCTTTATGTTAGGGGGGGTTCTTAATGGACTTACCCTTGCGGGCATCTTCACTATCATTGGATTTGGAGCCTTTGGTAAACATCCTAAGAATATTTTCCCTGTCATCCTTGGTGCGATCATCAGCACAGTACTCACAGGACTACCTTTATCTTCCACCACATCCATTCTTAGCATAATGTTTGCGACCACCCTTGCTCCAATTGCTGGAGTGTATGGATTTGGTTGGGGAATGGTGGCTGGCTTTCTTCATATCTTTATTGTGAATCATGTCGGAATGTTTTATAGTGGACTTAACTTATACAATAATGGTTTTGCGGGGGGACTTGGTGCAGGCTTTCTCATCATCCTCATTAGCTTAGTTCAAAAGGAGAAAACATCATGAAAACACGTTGTATGAAAAGTATTAAAATCGCCAATGAAATCATGAGTATCTTAACTCATCCTAAAGCAGGTAACTTAAAGAGTGACCTACGCTTTAGACGTGAAGTCACCATCCTCACATTTTCTGTGACACCTTCCCCATTCAGTGATCAAGAACTCGCAGATTTACTCGAAGTTCTTAATCTTCCTCGCCAAATGGAAATGGAAGAATATTATTGGAGTCTACTGGGGGAAAGTAAGAGTGATGATAACTTGCATGTGGTTGCACGCATGATTGATGATGCGAGCGCAAGTGTAGAAGACAATACCTTAACGTTAAAAATTACCCGAAAGGATGCATAAATCTTGCATCCTTTTCTGCTTCTTTTTATAGTTGTAGAGAGAGAAGAGGTGTTAGAATGAATCCCATTGAAGGACTTCATCATGTCAGTTGTCTAAGTAAAGATATACAAAAAAACGTTTGGTTTTACACCAAAGTATTAGGACTCAAAGTTCTAAAAAAGTCGGTTAACCAAGATGATGTTTTTGCTTATCATTTATTTTATGGCGACAGTGCCGCTTCTGTGGGCAGTAGCATCACCTTCTTTGATTATCCAGACATGAACCCAGGACAACCCGGTTCTAACAGTATTTATCGTTTAGGGTTACGTGTGAACTCTACGCAAGCCCTACATTTTTGGCGTGAGCGATTAAAAGCCTTTAATATACGCAGTGAGTCCATTGATTCAAAGTTAGGGTGTTTTGGCTTTAACTTCACTGATCCTGATGGAGTGAAACTGCGACTCATGTCTCAAGAAGGATTGGAATCATTATCTCAACATCCCAACACGCATCCTGATATTCCAGAAAACTATGCCATCTTAGGATTAGGAGAAGTTCATCTTCATGTGCACAACACCCTAAAAGCTGATCAATGGCTTGTGGGGATCCTTAACTTTAAACGGGTTATGAGTGATAATGATTCAACCTTGTACATTTCAAACACACATCGAGCTGACACACGATGCATTGTGACCATGGATCCTTCTAAACCAGAACTTCAAGGGACAGGCAGTGTCCATCACATCGCATGGCGTGTGAAGGACGATGAAGAACTCATGACCATGCATGCGAAGATTAACGCCTTAAACTTATCCAATTCTTCCATCGTAGATCGCTTTTATTTCAAAAGTTTGTATGTACGTGACTACAATCGTTTACTCTTTGAGTTTGCAACGGATGAACCAGGTTACACCATTGATGAAACATTGGATGAATTAGGTAAGCAACTTTCACTTGCCCCTGTTTTAGAACCTTATCGCAAAACCATTGAAAAAAAACATTAAACCCCTTAATACCACAAACGAGTCATAAACTGACTCGTTTTTTAAGTATTAAGAAAGTAGAAATAACCTGTTTTAATCATCGTTCATTTTGGTTCAATGAATTTTCTCATCAGTAAGATGCTTTTTCCTAATCGACTCACTTCTTCAAATCCATGAGAAGCATAAAATGAAACAGAACCATTGAAATCAAATTTATCTTTACCCCCCTCATGTAAAAAAGGAAACACTTCCACCCAGCCCCCACCTTCATAGGCAATGGTTTCACAAGCTTCAAGAAAGAGCTGTGTGGCTAGATGCTGTTTTCGATAGTCTTTATCAATGAACATGCAGGAAATACGCCATTGGCGTTGATCCAAGTAAGACTGTGGTAGTTTCACATAGTCTTTGCTCACATCAAATCGCTCAATCACCTGATATGGGGCAACTTGAGCATACCCAATGGGTGTTTCATCATCATAGAGTAAGATGCCTGTGGATCCAAAGGCTTGGATGTGTTCAAAATGGGTTTGCTTATGTTTGTCTTTTTCCTCATAACGAAAATCCTTCGGTCTTCCTAAGTAATAGGCACACCAACATCCCCCTCTGACCCCATTGTGTTTTTCAAATAAAGTTTCAAAATCATACCAATTACTTAGATTCAATCGTTTAGAATAAATCATGGTGTTCACCCTTTTATTTTGGTTTTACTGCTTTCTTCATTTTTTCAAACACACGTTTCATGATGCCTTGATTTGACGTTTGAGTTGAACTGAGTTCACTTAAACTAAAGTGCATGACTTGACTGTCTTGTCCTTCATGGTATTCGTAGTGTTGTTTCACTTGGATGTAAGCCGCGATATCATCACGAAGCTGCAACTGTAAACTACGGACAATCGTTTGAATGATGCGTTCATCGTGAATGTTGATGGCACTTTCAATGCGTTTCATGGTATTACGGGTCATTAAATCGGCGGATGATATCAACATGGTATTTTGGTTGTGATGTTTGAAATAGTAAACACGAGAGTGTTCAAGATAACGTCCCAATATACTTCGTACATTGATAGTAGTGTTTTCAACACTCAAACAGTTAATTCCACGAATAATCAAATCCACTTTAACTCCATGTTGATCGGCTAGGATTAAGGCTTCCATGATGTCTTTATCGGTCATTGAGTTCATCTTAAAAATAATATGACCATCTTTTTCTTGAAGGTGAGTGGCTATTTCTTGATGGATATGATGAAGAATGCTTTCTTTGAACGTGAATGGTGAGGTGGATAGATGGTGAAGTGGTTGTTTGAAGGCTTCAATGTCTCCTAATTGTAACCACGTAAAGAAGGTACGGACATCTTCCCCTAAAGTTGGATTTGCACTTAACACATGATAATCGGTATACAGTTTTGCGGTATTCTCATTGTAGTTGCCAGTCGAGGTATGGGTGTAGGTAATGACTTTTCCTTTGTCCACTTCAGTGATCAAACAACACTTAGAATGTACTTTGTACCCTTCAAAACCATAGATAACCTGACATCCAGCTTCTTCTAAGGTGGTCGCATGATCAATGTTATGTTGTTCGTCAAAACGTGCTTTGAGTTCGATAATGACAACCACTTCTTTTCCTTGTTGAGCAGCTTGAACTAATGCTTCAATGATGGATGATTGAGACGAAAGTCGATACAGTGTCATTTTGATACTCACCACGTTAGGATGATTGGCAGCTTCTTTTAAGAGGTGAATGAGGGGATCTAATCGATCATATGGAACATGAAGAAAGACATCTTGTTTCTTAAGCAAGTCCATCATCGACCCTTGATAAGGATGCAGTGGATTGCGAGGGCTGAGTTGTGGAAAGAACGCATTAGGATAGCGTTTAAGACAAAACTGCTCAATGAGTTTGAAGTGAGCCCCATGCAGTGGAATGGGGTTGACAAAAACATGTTGTGTCTTGATTGAAACACGTTTCACCACTTCTTTAATCAGTTCTGGAAGAGGATGATTGAATTCTGCTCGTACTACCGCAAGTCGTTGTCTTTTCTTAAGCAGTTTCTTCATCACATCTTTGAACGTTAGTTCTTCATCATCACTGCCATCGTAATCCAAATCCGCATTGCGGATGAGTTTCATGTTGGTGATGGCTTCCACTTCATACCCTTTAAAGATTTTTTGAATATGAGTATGTATGAGATCACTGACCATGACACAGTGAAGTGATGAGGAGGTTGGAAGAGACACTACCAGTGGAATGATGTGGGGATCAATAGGAATTAAACCTAATGTCTTTTTCTTCCCTTTTTTAAGTAAAGCCACCACCACCACTTGCTTGTTTTGAAGGAATGGGAAAGGATGGGATTGATCCACGATCATGGGTGATAATAAGGGTTCAATTTGAGACTTATACATGGTTTGAATGTAAGCTTGATCATTGGATTTCAAGTCAATGACTTTCTTGACATGAATATGATACGACTGAGCTTCTTTCATCCATGAATCATACACTTGGGTTTGATGATCAATGAAGTGTTGAACTTGTTTTGAAATGAGTTTGAGCTGTTGAGTGATGGTAAGATTGGTTTTGTTGTCGTTGGATTCAACTAGTGCGGAAAGTTCTTGCAGTGACCCTACCCGAACCATGTAGAATTCATCAAGATTATTGCTAGCAATACTTAAAAAACGCCCTTTCTCAAAAAAGGGCGTTGTGCTTAAGGTTGCTTGATGAAGAACTCGCTCATTAAATTGAATCCAACTTAGTTCACGGTTGATAAAGGCCATAGGTTACCCCTCTTGTAGGACTTTGTGGTATAAATACCCTTCTCTTAGTGATGCTTTTGAAGCAGTGAATGTGGTCGCATGCACATACTGCATAAGTTCATCAATGAGGATGGCTCCAGGGACTAAGGTAATTAATCGATCTGGTGCGCCTTTAATGATGTCTTGCGCGTGTGCAGGATTTAAGCGAGAAATCTTTGAAATGGTATTGTATGAAAGAGAAGTATTCTTTTCAAAATCCAAGACCTTGTTCATTTTTACCATGGCACGAGATGTTCCACCAATCCCAATAATATGATCAATCATCTTGTTTTCTAACCATACAATGTTTGAAAAGATGGTTCTCGCATGCGCTCGCATCAGATTTTGCTCCGCATCATTAGGTAAGACATTGGAAACGTATTGTTGGTAGAAGTTAAGCGAACCCACAGGAACAGAAGTGGTGTGAATGAGTTTACCCTCCACAAAGTAAGTGATTTCCATTGAACCACCCCCAATATCAATGGAGAGTCCTTCTTTAGGTAAGCTTTCAGCCTTGACTACAGCTTCAAAACCATAGGATGATTCTTCATGATCACTTAAGAGTTCAATGGGATGATGAATGCTGGACTCAATGGCCGCAATGGTTTCTTTAGAATTATCAATGTTTCTTAAAGAGGCTGTCGCAAAGATTCTAAAATAATCTAAATGGTAGGTCTTTGCCACAAAAATCAGTTCTTTTAAAGAAGAGACGATGACTTCGACTCCTTCAATGGACATCTTGTTGTCTCTCACATACAAAATACTTTTTGCAGCATGTTTTAAGTTGAATAATTTGGTGAGTTGTCCATCGCCATAATGATAGATCACTAAACGTATGGAGTTGGAACCTAAATCGATTAAGCCAATATTCATAATGATGTCCTCTTTCATATTATATCGAAGCAGTGAAATAAAAAGGGAAAAAAAAAGAACTCTTTACCTCTTCTTAACATTTCACACTTTAAGGATGAGATACCTTCATTATACATGATATTTTCACACAGTGACAGATGAATGAAAAACCATCACAGAGTGATGGCTTAGTCTAATTTAAGTTGATTCAATCCCTCACGTAATTTCTCATTGAACAATGAAGGATTAGTTTCCATCGGATTATGTCCTTCACCTTCTAACACAAATGCCAATACATTCTCTCCTTTTTCAAGTAAAGGTTGTAGTTCACTTACAGGTATCCATGCATCTTCTTCTCCCCACAACACAATTACAGGTGTAGAAGGATGCATCCAATCTTCTAAACTCACACTCTGCGATGTCGCAAAAAATTCACGCAAAGCTTGAGTGGTTCCTTGAGTTCTTAAAGGTCGTAAATAGGCTTCAACTTGCTCATCACTTGCTTCAACTCCATAGGCTGAAGACAAGGATGATTGAAAGCGCTCTGGAGTGAGTAACCCATACGTTAAAAAAACACGTAGCCATTCTCCTACTGGTGTGTTCATCACCATCCAAGAGAGCAGTGAACCTCCTCTTTGATTACCCCCTCTGAGGGCAGGATCAATAAGAATAAGTGCTTCTGTTTTCATTGGTTGAGCATTGTTCATGGCTAATGCCACTGAACCTCCCATAGAGTGACCTCCAATGATCCATTTTGATTTTAAATCATACATCACTTCAATTTGATTCAAGACATCCCATAGCCACATGGCTCGATTGTTTTGTGTGTGGTGTAGTCCTCGCTCTCGAGAAGAAAAACCAAATGCAGGGAGATCGACTGTAACCACAAAATAACCTAAATCAGCCAAAAAAGGAGCATTGTCTTCATATGAGAAGGTCGAGCCTCCTAACCCATGTACAAGCATGATTTGACCAACCAGAGGTTGCTTATTTTCGTATACACGGGTATGAATCATCACACCTTGTGAACTATTCAAGGTCAATGAGTTCTCAAAAGGCATAGACTCACGAACTTGAGTGCCCTCTCGTGGCAGTAAATAGGGCACCACTAAAAAAAGAAGTAGGAGTGTTAAGAAGACTCTTTTGAGGAATTTAAAAATAGATCTAATCATCAAATACCTCCATCATCAATTCATTGCGTTTTAGAAATCCTGGAATAAAAGGTGGGTTGTATCGTGCTAGCCAAGGCCCATCTTTAATGGTGTATCCTTTAGAGTGAATGTACGCCTTAAGTTCTTCTTGTTTCTTTGAAAGAAGTTGATCAGACACACTGCCACTAAACTTAATGAGTACCATTAAAGACGATGGTACTTTTTCAATGGTTGCATTGCCTTGAGGTTGAGGAAAGTGCTCTTGGTTGAGTAACACAAAAGCCGTGTCTTTCATCTTCACCCCCTCCATTTTATTCAAGACTGGAGTGGTCATAGCGAAGCGTTGTGAAGCTTCATTTTCTCCACTGATATAGCGAAAACAAGCATCAAACCCAACATACCCTCTGCTTTCCTCCACATTGGCTTTCACCACAAAATAATCCTTCATCCTGCGGATTTCAAAGGATTGATCAGTGGCTATGATGGTATAAGGAAA
>JAJOHZ010000009.1 GCA_021209625.1 Erysipelotrichaceae bacterium
CCGAGCCATTGAGCGACTGCAAGTAAATTTTAATTCGCAGGATGAAACCGCAATTGTAGAGTTATTGCACGAAGAAGTTCATCCTTTATTAAAACATTTACGAAAAAAGTATCCGCAAATAGCGGGTATTATCACATTATATAAATTACCAGCCGATATTACATTCTACCGGATTACGCTGAAAGTAGCGGGTAAAATGGGCAAATTAAACACCGTTGATTTTTCTTTTGATTGGGATAATCGATATAATATCTGGTCGGGCACAATCGGCGCGCTGTTTTTATTTATGTCTTATTTTGGCACGGATCAATCGCAAGTACAACGTTATTTATCTGGTAAATCCTTGACAGAGAGCCGAATAGGCTTGTTGTTTAATGGCATATTTAAAGTGCCGATGCAATTTTTAATATTATTTATCGGAATTTTAGTTTTTATATTTTTTCAATTCAATCAGCCACCGGTGCATTTTAACAGCGCCAATGTCGCCAAATTACAAGGTACACCCGCTGAAACCCGTTTTTATGATTTAGAAGCTCAACACAATCAGATATTTACACAAAAACAAATCGAAATTCGTCAGCTTATCACAGCCATGAATAGCAACGACGAAGCCGCCATCGCTGCTGCGGACGCCCGTGTGGAGGAATTGCAAAAACAAAATGCAGCAGTGCGTGCAGAAGATAAAAAAATTGATCGAAACGCAAACCCCCAATCCGCCGAAAGAAGCCAGCGACCGGGATTATATTTTTCTTACATTCGTAATGAATTATTTACCAAGAGGTATTGTAGGATTATTATTAGCCGTCGTATTTAGCGCGGCGTGGTCGTCCACCGCTTCTGAATTGAGTGCATTGGCGACCACAACGGTTGTTGATATTTACCGGCGTTCTTTTGCTAAAGAAAAAACGGATAAACATTATTTACGGGCGTCTAAATTTTTCACCGCATTGTGGGGGCTTATTGCCATTGTATTTGCCATGACGGCGGGTTTGGCGGAGAATTTGATACAATTTGTAAATATTATAGGTTCTTTATTTTATGGTACGATTCTCGGCATTTTCTTCGTCGCATTTTTTATGAAAAACATTAGTGGCAATGCGGTATTTATTGCGGCTATCATAGCTGAAGCAATTATTATAGCGATTTATAATTTTGGTGATATTGCCTTCCTTTGGTTGAATCCAATTGGCTGTGGGCTGGTGATGGCGTTGGCATTTGTGTTGGAAATGATAATCGGTAAAAAAACAAACGCGGAAATATGATGTGATATAATAAAAATATGAATGTGGCACATTTTCAAAATGCGCCACTATTAATATATTATGAATTTCATTTATTAACTCTCCGTTGGCTTCCCCCCATTCACATGCAGCACCTGCGCAGTCACATAACTCGAATAGTCTTTGGATTTATTATAGGCTATATCTTCCGCTTCATGGTGATGGTTTTTGCGGTTGCGAGTGCCTTTTTATGGCCGGATTTTATCAGTATATTTAGTGTAATCTTAGGGTTATTTGTGCTAAAATTACTGTTGTATGTGAAAGAATTATCATTAAAGAAAGGAGAAAACCGTTGAATCAAATTCTTGAATGGTTGTTTGCGAAACCATTACAGGTTGAAATCATTTCCATCTGGATTTATCACAGGTCTTGGTGATTGCGTTAGTATTTGCGATTAATAACGCAATTAAAAAAGCAGATGTTATGGCAAAACCTACAGGACTTGTGTTGATTGGAGTATTGATTGTACAAACTTTCTCTACGATTACCAAAGACAACATGGGTGCACGCCATTATAAAAACTACGCTCCTTATGTAGGCGCACTTGCTCTTTATTTGTTTTTCAGTAATATATCCGGTTTGTTTGGACTAGCGCAACCGACTGCAAACTATAGTGTTACCTTAACGTTGGCATTAATTACATTTATATTAATCCAACGAGCAGTGTTTATGTCGAATGGTTTTGTGAAGTTCTTTACTCGCTTCTTCGAGCCATATCCTGTTTTCTTCGTGATGAACTTCTTTGGTGCTATTGCACCGCTTGTATCCATGTCGCTACGTTTATTTGGTAACATTACGGGTGGAACCATCATCATGATGCTGTTTTATTCATTTACAGGGTATGTGGCAGGTTTCATTCCTGTCATTGGTCAGTTTGATTTCATTGGACCTCTCATTGGTCCATTCCTACATGCCTACTTTGATTTGTTTGTAGGATTCATCCAAATGTTTGTCTTCATCTCACTCACCACCGTCTTTATCGGGAATGAGTTTCCATCAGAACCAGAAACCACAAATTAAAAGGAGAACAATTGAATATGGATATTGCACGTGGATTAGTCGCTATTGGCGCAGGTATTGCGGTACTTACAGGTACCATGACAGGTATTGGTCAAGGATATGCTGCTGGTAAAGCAGTAGAAGCTGTTGGTCGTAACCCAGAAGCTGAATCTAAGATTCGCTCCATGCTTATTTTAGGAGCTGCGATTGCGGAAACAGCTGCTATTTATGGTCTATTGATTTCATTCTTACTTTTATTCGTATTTAACTAAGTTGTACTCAAAGAAGGAGGATGCACATGATCAATGTTGATATCATGGGCAAATTGTTTCCTGACTTGAGAACGATGTTGGTGCAACTTGCCGCGACGGGGGTGTTATTTTACTTGTTCCGTAAATATTTATGGGATACAGTGAGTAACTACCTTAATCAAAGAGCTGAGTTTCTTCAACAACAACTTCTTGATGCGAAACAAGCTAATGATGAAGCCCAATTAACTTTGGATGAATCCAAAGAACAATTACAACGTGCTGCTCACGAGGCATCACGGATTATTGAGCGTGGAACCAATGAGGGAAAACGCCTTAAAGAAGATTATTTAAATGAAGCAAAACAAGAAGTAGCCTTTAAACTTGAATCCGCTCGTCAACAAATTGAAGCCGAACGTGCTTCAATGATGAGTGATGTTCAAAAAGAAATCGTGGATGTGGCCTTACTTGCCAGTGAGAAATTACTTAAAAATATGGTTGACAGCAAAGCTGATGAAGCTTTACTTGAAGCCTATGTGAAGGATGTTCTTAAATCGTGAGTACGATTGCGAAACGTTATGCTACTGCTTTGGTTGAACTTGCTCATGAAACACAACTTCTTGAAACGTTTCATGAACAGTTTCAATCGCTTCATACCATTATTAAAACATCGTCTCTCGATGAGTTTTTGAGTGCACCTCAAATTAGTCTTACTGAAAAGAAGGCACTTATTGAATCCACCTTATCCTCATTTCATCCCTATGTGGTTCGTTTTCTCTACGTCAGTATTGATAAGAAAAGGACCAGTCAAATCTTAATGATTTGTGAAGAAGTCATTCAAATGCTAGATAAGGAACTTAACATTAAACGTGGGGTCGTGAAATCATCACGTCCTATGAATGAAGCTTCCATCAAGAAGTTGAGTGATGCTTTAGCACAGAAATGGAATGCGAAGATTATCCTTAGTAATGAAGTGGAACCTTCACTCATTGGGGGATATAAGATTGAAATGGAAGATGCTGTCCTTGATGGCACTTTGAAGGGGCAACTTGATGAGTTGCGCTCATATTTAAATCAAGAAAGAAGAACGACTCATGGAACTTAGACCAGAAGAAATAAGTGCCTTAATAAAAGATCAAATTAAAAACTATGATTCCCGCTTGGTTCTAGAGGACGTGGGCACCGTCATTAAAGTTGGGGATGGGATTGCATTGATTAATGGATTGTCTCAAGCCATGGCAGGAGAACTTTTAATGTTTCCTCATGATGTGGTTGGGATGGTGCTTAACTTAGAAGAAGATCACGTCGGTGCGGTATTGATTGGACAAGATTCCCTCATTAAAGAAGGGGATGAAGTTAAACGCAGTGGACGCATTGTCGAAGTTAATGTCGGGGATGATTTATTAGGTCGTGTCGTGAATGCATTAGGTCAAGCTATTGATGGTGGACCAGCCATTCAATCCAACACCTTTAGACCTGTTGAGCGTGTTGCCCCTGGGGTAATGACGCGTCAATCAGTGAATCAACCGCTACAAACAGGACTTAAAATCATTGACTCCATGATTCCAATTGGACGTGGACAACGTGAGTTAATTATTGGTGATAGACAAACTGGTAAAACAGCCATTGCGATTGATACCATCATTAATCAAAAAGATCAAAACGTGATTTGTATTTATGTTGCGATTGGACAAAAAGCTTCTACGGTAGCTCAGATTGTGGAGAAACTTCGCAATCATGGTGCAATGAACTATACCACCGTCGTTTCCGCAACCGCATCAGAAATGGCTCCACTTCAATACTTAGCACCATACACAGGTTGTGCTATTGGTGAGGAATGGATGGAACAAGGCAAAGATGTTCTTATCATTTATGATGACTTATCTAAACATGCGGTTGCTTACCGTACCATGTCCTTACTGCTTCGTCGTCCACCAGGACGCGAAGCGTATCCTGGAGATGTTTTCTACTTGCATTCTCGCTTACTTGAGCGTGCTGCCAAACTCAACTCCAATTATGGTGGAGGTTCTCTTACTGCTTTACCAATCATTGAAACCTTAGCAGGAGATATCTCAGCCTACATTCCTACAAACGTGATTTCCATTACCGATGGACAACTTTTCTTACAAACTGAACTCTTTAACTCAGGGGTAAGACCAGCGGTGGATAGCCGTCTCTCTGTATCCCGTGTTGGTTCAGCAGCTCAAACTAAAGCCATGAAACAAGTCTCAGGTTCACTGAAACTTGAATTAGCTCAGTACCAAGAACTCATTGCGTTTGCACAGTTTGGTTCTGATCTTGATCCAGCAACCAAGAAGATCATTGATCATGGTGCACGCTTGATGCAACTGCTTAAACAAAAACAATACAGCCCAATGCCACTAAGTTTACTGGTATTGAGTCTTTTCAGTGCAAAACATAAATTCTTAGAAACCATCCAAGTGGATGAAGTGGTTGAGTTTGAAGCACAACTCCATAGTTTCTTTAAAGAAGAATATGCTCATGTTTTATCAGAAATTGAAACCAAGAAGATGATCTCAGAGGAACTTCATACCACGATGATGCAAGCGTGTGAACGTTGTGTAACCCTCTTTCATCAAATGAAAGGTCATTAACCCATGCCTGTGGGTAAACAAGCCATTAAGCGTAGAATCCGATCTGTTCAAGCAACTAAAAAGATTACCCAAGCCATGGAACTGATCGCGATCTCTAAATATCAAAAAGCAAAAAGCCCTACTTGAGCGAAACAAAAACTATGCGGACGCCCTGCTTCGTATGGTGGCGGATATTGCATCTCGCTCAACCGTGGATGATGTCTTTTGGCTTAATGAAAGAGAAGACACCCATCCGTGTGTCATTCTCATCACCTCCGACTTAGGCTTATGTGGGGGTTACAACAGTAATACCCTTAAACTCTTCAAACAACTTAAATCAGTGAAGAAGACCATTGTGATTGGTCAAAAAGGCATTCAATTCACCTCCAGTCGTGGGTACGATATCACCTCCATGAGTTCTGAAGGGGTAACCACAGCACAAATCAATGATGTGATGCGGGATGTGTATGATCAAATTCAACGTGGGGAACTAACCTCCATTCATGTGGTGTATTCAGAGTTTGTGAACAGTGTGACCTTTGAACCTAAAGAAGTGAAACTGTATCCATTCAGTATTCCACAAGCCACATCGACAGCCATGATGGTTGAAACCTTATTTGAACCTTCAGGATCTGAAATCTTAAATCAACTCATTCCAATGACGATATCCGCAAGCATCTATCGTATGTATCTTTCTTCCAAAGCGTCTGAGCAAGCGTCTCGTCGCTTAGCTATGGAAAACGCAACAGACAATGCGGAAGATATCATTGAGAATCTAACACTTAAATTTAACCAATCCAGACAAGCTGCGATTACTCAGGAAATTTCTGAAATTGTGGCTGGTGCGGATGCACTCTAAGGGAGAGACATATGAACAATCAAGGAAAACTTATTCAAATTATTGGGCCTGTGGTCGACGTTCGCTTCAAAAAGGATGCACTCCCTGCACTGAATCATGCGATTACCATCGATAAAGGATCCGAATCACTCACGGTTGAAGTGGCTCAGCACGTCGGAGATGATGTGGTGCGTTGCATTTCCATGGGATCAACGGATGGACTAGTGCGTGGCATGATTGCCAACGATACAGGGGCTCCTATTTCTGTTCCTGTTGGACGTGCAGTCTTAGGACGTATGTTCAATGTCTTAGGTGAAACCATTGATGGTCTTGGCCCAGTGGGCGATGATGTTTTACGTAGTCCAATCCATCGTTTAGCTCCAACCTTCAAACAACAACAAACCACCGCTGAAATCTTAGAGACAGGGATTAAGGTTATTGACCTTCTTTGTCCTTACGCTAAGGGTGGAAAGATTGGTCTGTTTGGTGGAGCCGGTGTAGGGAAAACGGTCGTCATGCAGGAACTCATTCACAACATCGCGAAACAACATGGAGGACTCTCTGTTGTGGCAGGTGTGGGTGAAAGAACTCGTGAAGGTAACGATCTTTACCATGAAATGAAAGACTCCAATGTCTTAGACAAAACAGTGCTAGTATATGGCCAAATGAATGAATCCCCAGGAGCACGTATGCGTGTTGCCTTGTCAGGATTAACCATGGCGGAACATTATCGTGATGTCGATGGACAAGACGTTCTTCTCTTCATCGACAATATCTTTAGATTCACTCAAGCAGGTTCTGAAGTGTCTGCGCTCTTAGGACGTATGCCTTCAGCCGTAGGATATCAACCCACTTTAGCAACTGAAATGGGACAACTTCAAGAACGTATTACGTCCACTAAAGAAGGATCCATTACTTCAGTCCAAGCGATTTATGTGCCTGCGGATGACTTAACTGACCCAGCACCAGCGACAGCCTTCACTCACCTGGATGCGAAAACCGTTCTTGATCGCTCCATTGCAGCTTTAGGGATTTACCCTGCGGTTGACCCGTTGGATTCATCATCTCGTATGTTAGATCCACTCGTGATTGGGGAAGAACACTATCAAGTGGCTCGTGGTGTCCAATCTTTACTTCAACGTTATAAAGAACTTCAAGACATCATTGCGATCCTAGGGATGGATGAGTTGTCTGATGAAGATAAGCAAATCGTTAACCGTGCACGTCGTGTTCGTAACTTCTTGTCTCAACCATTCCATGTGGCTGAGCAATTCAATGGTATTAAAGGACTCTTTGTTCCGATAAAAGATACTGTTGCTTCCTTTAAAGAAATCTTAGAAGGTAAAGCGGATGATCTTCCTGAATTTGCTTTTATGTTTGTGGGAACCATTGAGGAAGCACGAGCTAAAGCGAAAGCAGGTGCCTAATGTTTAAGGTCCAAGTGATCACACCCTTAGGTGAAAATAAAACCATGGAAACCTCCATTCTCAATGTGCGTACCACCACAGGTGATATGGGTATTCTCTCCAATCACATGCCGATTGTAGCGATGCTTCAAATCTCAATGATGAGTACCATTGAAGGGGATGGCCGTCATCGTTATGCGGTAGCAGGTGGTGTCCTTTACTTCGCAGACAATGTGGCTACCATCTTAACAGATGCGATTGAACGCAGTGATGAAATTGACATTGAACGCGCAAGAAGAGCTAAGGAGAGAGCCGAAAGAGCACTCAAAGATCCAAACAGCGATATTCGTAAAGCTGAAGTTTCCCTTAAGAGAGCGCTTAATCGTATCGATGTTGCCTCATGATTACTCTTGAGCCTATCGTTAATATTCTCCTACATTTCTTTGGGTTTTTTGTGGCCATGTTGGGTTTGTCCGCTCTGAACTTTGAGAAAGCACTTCGTCAAGGAAGAACGTTTCAAGCTCAAGTGCTCTATGTTGGGACAGCGATGGCTCTTGGTTACCTAATAGCCCAGTTCTTAATTCAATTAATGATGCCTTAAAAACATGAGTTCACATTTTTAGCTCATGTTTTTTCTTTCGCTTAATGTGTTATAATAAGTCATGCAAGTGAGGTCGTTCCCATGTTATTTTCAAAATCTGTAGGTATCGATTTAGGTACCGCCAACATCTTAATTTACGTTAAAGGACAAGGAGTGGTTCTTGATGAACCTTCTGTTGTGGCTTTAGACGCCGAAACCAAAAAGTGTTTATCCGTAGGTCAATCCGCAAAAGATATGTTAGGTCGTACACCTGGACGTATCATGGCGGTTCGACCACTCAAAGATGGTGTTATTGCTGACTTTGAAGTCACCGAGATTATGCTTCAACATTTCATTCGTAAACTTAAACTTAAAGGGATGTTTTCACGTCCTACCATTTTAATCTGTTGTCCTTCTAACATTACCTCAGTTGAGCGTAATGCGATTCGTGATGCAGCTTATCGTGCTGGTGCGAAGAAAGTATACATTGAAGAAGAACCTAAAGTAGCCGCGATTGGTGCTGGGTTAGACATTTCAAAACCGAATGGAAACATGGTTTTAGACATTGGTGGTGGAACCACCGATGTGGCTATTCTTTCTTTAGGAGAAATTGTAACTTCCACATCGCTTAAGATTGCTGGTGATAAACTGGATCGTGACATTATTAAATACATCAAAGAATCCTATAAACTACTCATTGGTGATCGTACGGCTGAAGAAGTGAAGAAACGCATTGGTACCGCATGGCGTGGTTCTACTCAAGAAACGATGGACATCAGTGGTCGTGACTTGGTTACAGGTCTTCCACACACCATCACAATGAATTCAGAAGAAACAGAACTTGCGATGCGTGAATCCTTACAAGACATTGTAAGAGCATGCCGTACTGTCCTTGAACAAACTCCACCAGAATTGTCTGCAGACATTGTCACTCGTGGTGTTGTCTTAACGGGAGGGGGAGCATTATTACGAGGGATTGATGAACTCTTAATGAATGAACTTAACGTTCCGGTTTATATTGCTGAGAATGCCTTAACCTGTGTTGCGGAAGGCACAGGAATCATGTTAGAATCCCTGTCTAAATAACATATTAACCTCATGAACATTGATTCATGAGGTTTTCTTTAGGAATTAATACGATTTTCTCTTATGTTAAGACATAGGAGGGATTATGAGTGATTATGAGTGATTATGAATTAATTCAAAAGGCGTATCAATGCAAAAGTAAAGAAGAGGGATTACACTATTATACTCAAGTGGTGCATCATCAAGCACAGAACATGTCACTAAGTCAGCTAAAGATGGAGTGTGTCTCTTTCATTAATCGACTTCAAAGACAAAACATGAAGATGGAACATACATTGAATGTAGGGGATGTTTGTTACATTGATTATGGTCCCATGTATCAATATGAAGCTGGTTATCAGCATTTTGGGATTGTGTTAAAACTAGCTCATTATAAAGCCTTTGTGGTGCCACTTACTTCCAATACAACAACTCATCAAAGTGATAAAGACCATGTCTTTAAAGTAGGACTCATTGAAGGACTGACTAAACATTCGATATGTTTTTTAAATGATGCGAAATTCATTAACACCTCAAGAATTATTGATGTGTATGGTCATTTATCTGTTCATGATGAGCGTTTTATTCAACTTAGACGTAAAGTTTTTGAAACAATCTTTGGGTGATATGGTATTCTATACCCATGAATAAACTAAACCAATATAAAAACAAAATATGTGTCCTGCTTGTATCAGGAGGCCCAGATTCTATGGCTTTAGCTCATATGGCAGTTGCTTCCTCGCTTCAGGTTGTCTTAGTTAGTGTTAACTATCATAAACGTAGTACTTCACATCATGATATCGAAGTGGTTCAAAAGTTTGCGAATGAGTATCATCTACCATTACATGTGTTTGATGCTTATGATTTAGAAGGTAATTTTCAAGCAAAGGCACGAGATTTCAGATATCAAAAAGCGCTTGAAGTAGCACAAGAAGTGAAAGCGGATGTGATTATGACCGCTCATCATATGGATGATCATCTTGAAACGTACTTATGGCAACTTAAACGTAATCATAAACCACTGTATTATGGAATAAAACCCACTACCTGGCTTCAAGAGTTTGAATTAGTACGCCCACTGCTTGAGTTAAGTAAACAAGACCTCATTCACTACAATCAACTTCATAATATTACCTATGTGATTGATGAATCCAACCAACAACCTATATATACACGTAATGTAATTCGACAAACTCTTTTGGAAATGAGCGAGGAAGAGAAACAAAACCATCTTAAAGCGCTTAATGAATCAAATCATCAACTTGAAACAATGATGAGATCGTTTCAATCTCATATTACTGATCAAGGTATCGAAGTGATGTGGATTAAAACCCTATCTTTGGATGAGCAACACCGTTGTTTACGTTTTTTCTTGAATCAACATAAAGCCATTAAAGCTTCTGAAGATGCATTGAATCAGTTTGTGCATCATCTTGAGCATAGTGATTATCATCAATTTTTCTCGCCGGTTTATCTAATGGTTCATCGAGGGTGGATAAAAATCTACAAACCAACACCTCCGCTTCACATCAAATGTCACTCAATTCAAGAACTTCAAAACATTAATACCGAAGCTTTTAAATTTGACTTAAAGTCCATTCACTGTATGTTTTTTGATTCTGATTTTCCTGTTACCTTAAGATACGCGAAACCGAAAGATCGGATGCAGATAAAAATCGGACGTAAGAAAGTGTTTAATTGGTTAAGTGAGAAAAAAATTCCACGAATCATGCGCCAGACTTGGATGGTCATAGAAAACGCAGAAAAGCAGATTATTTATGTGAAAGGTTGGGGTGCTGATATGGTTCATAGGACTAACATTCACCCTTAATATGTGATAAAATAAGACGAACGCGGAGGAATTATGACACAAATTCATAAAGACATTAAACGTGTATTCGTGGATGAAGCATCCATTATTGCACGCTCAAAAGAACTTGGAAAACAAATCAGTGAAGACTAATGAAAAAGAAGGCAAGAATCCACTGCTTGTAGCAGTACTTAAAGGTTCTATCCCTTTCATGGCTGAGCTCATGAAACATATCACCATAGATGTGGAAATGGATTTCATGGCAGTCTCCTCTTATGAAGGAACTCGCTCCATTGGGGATGTCAAAATCCTTAAAGACTTAGATCGTTCCATTAAGGGACTTGATATCTTATTGGTTGAAGACATTGTGGATACAGGTCGTACCATTGATCAAGTTGTTCAACTGTTAATGAACAAAGGAGCAAGAGAAGTGAAGATTGTTTCCTTGCTTGATAAACCAAGTCGTCGTGTCCTGGAAATGGATGCTGACTACATTGGCTTTACTATTGAAGATGCCTTCGTAGTTGGATTTGGATTAGACTTTAATGAAAAGTATCGTAATTTACCGTACATTGGTGTCTTAAAAGACGAACTTTACCAATAAACTTGACTCTTTGAAAGGAGAATAAGGATGAATAGAAATCGCTTTTTCAATCTCATTCCTTGGATCATTGTCTTACTTGCGGTGATCAGTATTTCATCAATATTGAATACTCCAACAGTAAAACGTTTGAATTATAACGAATTTAATTCACTTGTGGAACGTGGTGTCATTACAGAAATCAATGTTTCTGTGGCAAATGTGGTTGTGGATGTTCGTGGTACCTATAAAGAAGGTAACCAAACCATTGCCTTTACATCGCGAATTCCCAACACAGAACAATCTACCAACAACTTGGTAGAGCGTTTGCAGACTTCAGGGGCGATTGTAACCATCATAAACCCATATGAATCCAACGCATTTGTGGATGCATTGATTCAAATCGTACCATTCTTATTGTTTGGTGGTTTTGCGTTTTTCTTATTAACTCGTATGAATGGCAGCAATAACAACAAGGCCTTCGAATTTGGACGTTCTAAAGCTCGTTTAGAAGGTAATATTCGTGTTCGTTTTGATGATGTTGCGGGTGCTGATGAAGAAAAAGAAGAAATGGTTGAACTCATTGAATATCTTAAAAACCCTAAGAAATTTGTTAAGATGGGAGCACGCATTCCTAAAGGGATTCTATTGTCTGGGGCTCCAGGTACTGGTAAAACCTTACTAGCTAAAGCGGTTGCGGGAGAAGCAGATGTTCCTTTCTACTCCATTTCTGGTTCTGACTTCGTTGAAATGTTTGTAGGGGTTGGAGCAAGCCGTGTCCGAGACATGTTTAAGAAAGCTCAAGCCACTGCACCATGCATCGTCTTCATTGATGAAATTGATGCGGTGGGTCGTCAACGTGGGACTGGTTTAGGTGGTGGACACGATGAGCGTGAACAAACTCTTAACCAACTTCTTGTTGAGATGGATGGTATTGGTGAAAACACGGGGGTAGTGATCATTGCCGCAACCAACCGACCTGACGTACTAGATCCTGCTTTACTGCGTCCTGGACGTTTTGATCGTCAAATTACGGTTTCACTTCCTGATAAACGTGGACGTCATGCGATCTTAAAAGTGCATGCACGCAATAAGCAAATGGCAACTGACATTGATTTAGAAGGATTAGCTCGTCGTACTCCAGGATTCTCTGGAGCAGACTTAGAAAACGTGCTTAATGAAGCAGCTATCTTAGCTGTTAGAGATAAAAAAGATGTGATTGAAATGCACCATCTTGATGAAGCGGTTGACCGAGTCATGATGGGACCAGCGAAGAAATCACGTAAATATTCTGAGCGTGAAAAATACCTTGTGGCTGTACATGAAACAGGTCATGCGGTTATTGGATTACTGGTGGAAGAAGCTGATATGGTACAAAAAGTCACCATCATTCCTCGTGGAATGGCGGGTGGATACAACTTGATGACGCCTAAAGAAGAACGTATGATGGCGACGAAGTCTGACTTAATGGCTAAGATTACTGGACTTTTAGGTGGTCGTGTGGCAGAGGAAATTGTACTCAATGAAATCTCAAGTGGCGCATACAATGATATTGAGCGTGCCACTAACATTGCTCGTGATATGGTCATGAGCTATGGTATGAGTAAGTTAGGCCCAATCCAATATGAAAAATCAGGTGGGAATGTGTTCTTAGGACGTGATTATTCATCTTCACGTAACTATTCAGGACAGATTGCCTTTGAGATAGATAAGGAAGTTCGTGCGATTATTGATGGATGTTATGAAAAAGCGAGAGAATTGATTGCGAACAATCGTCCACTCCTTGATCGTATTACAGAAGCTTTAATGGAATATGAGACCCTCACTCATGAACAAATCATGAAATTGTTTAAAAACGAGGAAGAAGCAGTTCAAGGATAAATGAAGTCCCCTTTCACAAGGGGATTTTATCGCGAAAGGAAAGGTGACATGATGAAGGATCATCTCATAAAAGCATTGGCTCATCAAGGCAATATTCGTTTGATGGCAGTGAACACCAAAGAAAGTGTCAATCATCTTGTGACACTCTTTGATTTGTATCCAACTTCAGCGGCAGCTTTAGGGCGATTCATTTCCATAGGATACCTTATGGGAGGACTACTCAAAGCCAAGGAGGAATCCATTTCCGCAACACTTAAAGGATCCAATGAAATTAAACAATTGGTCATGGTGGCTACCAGTGAGGGAACCATTAAGGCAACCATCTCACATCCGCATGTGACCATGGTTCATCCAGTGACCGGTAAACTTGATGTGGGGGGAGCCATTGGTGAAGGGACATTGAGTGTTGTTAAGAACTTAGGTCTTAAACATAACTTTGCTTCAACGGTGGATTTGACAACTTCTGAAATTGGAGATGATTTTACCACATACTTTGCAACTTCTGAACAGATTCCTACTGCTATTTCAGTGGGTGTCTTAGTGAATGAAGATGGCAGTGTAGCAAGTGCAGGTGCTCTAATGATTCAACTCATGCCAGGGCATGATGAAGCAGATATTCAGATGGTTGAACACGTGATAGAAAACTTAAAACCTATTTCCACTATCTTATTGGAAGAACCCTCAGTCGAGAACTTAGTACTTGCGTTATTTGAAGACACCCAAATATTAGAAACCAAAGACGTGTCGTATGCGTGTGATTGTTCTTATGATCGCATGAGAAAAGGATTATCTCTTATAGACATGGTGGACTTAAAAGACATCATTCGAGAAGATCAAGAAGCTCACATTGAATGTCAATTCTGTAGGAAAGAATACCATTTCTCATTAGAAGACTTGATAGAGATTAAGAAAGAAAAAGAATCCGTGCATGAATATAGGCTCAATTAAACTTAAAAATAAAGTGATTGTTGGGCCTATGGCAGGTGTCAGTGATCGAGCCTTCAGAACCTTACTTCATCGCTATGACCCAGCCTTAGTGTATTCGGAAATGATTTCGGATAAAGGGATTCTTTACAAGAATCAGAACACCTTAGACATGTGTGTGAAAGATGAGAATGAAGGATTAGTGGCCATGCAACTGTTTGGGCGTGAGATCAAGGACATGCTTGTGGCTGCACGATATCTTAATGATCATAGTGCATGTGATATCATCGACATTAATATGGGATGCCCTGTCAGTAAGGTTGTGAAGACCAATGGGGGAGCTTCATTGATGAAGGAAGAAGATCATGCGGCAGAACTGGTGTATGCGATTAAAAAAGTGATTACTAAACCATTAACAGTGAAAATACGCAAAGGTTGGGATCATCAAAGTGTGAATGCGATTTCCATGGCACGCAAGTTAGAAGCAGCTGGTGCAGATGCTTTGGCTATTCATGGTCGTACCCGCTCTGACATGTATTCCAATGAGGTGGATTTAAACATCATTAAGAAAGTTAAAGAAGCCTTAACCATACCAGTCATTGGCAATGGAGACATTACCAGTGTAGAGAAAGCAAAAGACATGTTTGATCAAACCGGTGTTGATGCGATCATGATTGCACGTGGGGTGTGGGGACAACCATGGTTTGTGAAGGAGATTATTGAAGGATTAGAAGGGCGTACCTTCACGATTGATGTCAATGAACGTTTCACCGTTTTTCTTGAACACATTCATGCGATATGTCAAGATAAAGGCGAATACATTGGAGTAAGAGAAATGAGAACCCATGCGGCAATGATGTTGAAGGGTTTACCTCATTCTTCCCAAGTTAAAAATGCATTAGTAAATGCACAAACGAAAGATGAAATGATTCACATTATGGAATCATACTTAATGAAAGGATTAGTCTTATGAGTGAACATCATTTAAATGATCAAGAAATCGTTCGTCGAGAGAAGATGAACCAATTAAAGGAACAAGGCATTGATCCTTTTGGGAAGGCATTTAAAAAGGATGCTTATTCTAAAGACATTGTGTCTCGTTTTCATGAGCTAGACAAAGCAGCCATTGAGGCTGTGGAGTTAAGTGAGAAAACCTTTACCTTAGCAGGTCGAATCATGACTAAACGTGTCATGGGTAAAGCGGGATTCTTTCATCTTCAAGACCAAGAAGGTCAAATTCAAATCTATGTGAAGAAAGATGTGGTGTTAGAAGATACATTCCACTATTTTGAACATGCGGATTTAGGGGACATTGTTGGGGTACAAGGGTATGCTTTTAGAACCAATCATGGAGAGTTATCCTTGTTTGCGACATCCATCACCCATCTTACCAAAGCACTTAGACCATTACCAAGTAAATTCCATGGTTTAGAGGATAAGGAAGAAAGATATCGTCGTCGTTATGTGGACTTGATCATGAATCAAGATTCCTTTGAAATTGCTCGTAAACGTCCTAGAATCATTAAAGCCATGAGAGAATACTTTGATTCCATTGGCTGTGTTGAAGTAGAAACCCCTGTATTAACCCCAATTTTAGGTGGAGCTGCAGCTCGACCGTTTGTGACTCATCACAATACGTTGGATATGGATTTCTATCTTCGTATTGCGACTGAACTACCTTTAAAACGATTGATTGTGGGTGGATTTGAAGGAGTGTATGAAATTGGTCGTCTCTTCAGAAATGAAGGGATGTCTCCAAAACACAATCCTGAATTCACGACCATTGAAGCATACATTGCTTATTCCGATATGCAAGGCATGATGGTGGTCATTGAAGACTGTTTAGAATACATCGCGAAACAGGTCAACGATTCTACGGATACGCCTTGGAATGATAAAGTTATCTCTCTTAAAGGACCCTTTAAACGTATTCACATGGTGGATGCGATTAAGGAAGCCATTGGAGTGGATTTCTTTGAAGTTAAAACCACTGAAGAAGCATTAGCACTTGCAGATAAACATGGTGTCAATGTGCAAAAACATCAGCGTTCTTATGGACACATCGTTAACTTGTTTTTTGAAGAGTTTGCGGAAAGCACACTCATTCAACCTACCTTTGTCTTTGGACATCCATTGGAGATTTCCCCACTAGCAAAGATTGATGAACATGATTCACGCTTTACACAACGCTTCGAATTGTTCATTGATGGTCGTGAATATGCCAATGCCTTCTCAGAACTTAATGATCCAATTGATCAGAGAGAGCGCTTTGAAGCCCAAGTTAAAGAAAAAGAACAAGGTAATGCGGAAGCCTCTGAAATGGATGTGGATTATGTGGAAGCATTGGAATATGGCATGCCACCTACAGGGGGATTAGGCATTGGAATTGATCGATTGGTGATGTTATTGACCAATCAAGAGACCATTAGAGAAGTCATCTTATTCCCACATATGAAGCATAAGTAAGACTAAGTACTAAAACAGAGATGAAAATCTCTGTTTCAGACTGTCGACAAATGTGTCGATGGTCTTTTTTTATTTTTGAATCAAGGGAGACATGGTAAAATAGAGGTATCATGAGGAACACACTATGATTACTAAAACGAATCAAAAAGCTCACGAGATGAGCATGATTATCTTAGAAACCTTTGTCCCTGAAAATCACTTACTACGGAAAATTGAACAATCAATCGATTTCCGTTTTATTTATGATTTAGTGGAGCCGTTGTATTCAAAGATAGGAAGACCAAGCATTGATCCTATAATTCTATTTAAACTGCTCTTAATTAATCACTTGTACGGATATAATAGTATGCGCCGTACCATTGAAGAAACCAAAGTGAATCTAGCCTATCGTTGGTTTGTGGGATTAAGTGTTGAAGAATCAGTTCCTCATTTCTCTGACTTCTCTAAAAACTACACACGAAAATTCAGTTAACGGATCGAAATTGCTCACCCTATCACAGGGATGATTGAAACTAAAAGTGTGTTTGCGGCGGTATTTGATTACATATTAGCGCAAGCCTATGAAAAAGACTTTATTCGAGCTGCTCACATTTATATGGATTCCACTCACATTAAGGCGAATGCGAATAAGCGCAAATCCAATGATGTGATGGTGACTCAAGAGCGTAAGATGTATCAAGATGCCTTAGACCAAGAATGTGATCGTTATAGTGAAGCACAAGGACTTTCAATCGCAAAAGAGGTTGAAAATGAAACCAAACGCATCAAACAGAGCAGTGTAGACCCACAGAGTAATCATTTTCATAAAGGTGAGCATGAAAAACAGTTTGCCTATAGTGCGCAAACCACCTGTGATCAACATGGATTTATCTTAGGAGTACATGTGGATGCAGGGAATCATCATGACAGTAAAACATTCTACCCCGCCTTTAGTAAGATTCATGATGTGTTTGGACAGATGATTCGTAGTGTTGGTGTGGATGCAGGGTACAAGAACCCGCTATTGCACGGGAACTGATTGAGCGAAACATTACACCCCTCATGCCTTACACCCGACCAAAGGGAAGAAAAGAATCAACAGAATTAGCAGTTGGAAAGCAAGCGTTTGTCTATGATACGAGTGCAGATGTGGTTCACTGTCCTAATGGAGCAGTTTTAACCCCACGTAGTGTCAGTAAGAAAGATGGAACGATTCTATATCGATCTTTAACGAAAGACTGTAAGAAGTGTCCACTCAAAGACGTGTGTTTAAGCAAAACCAGTTCATCTAAAACCATTACCCGCAGTGTGTGGCAACGCTACATGGATGAAGTTGAAATGATACGCAAAACAAGTTATCACGATAAATATTATAAATTAAGAAAGCAAACCATTGAACGCATCTTCGCTGATGCGAAGGATAAACATGGATGTCGTTATACTCGTTATCGAGGACTAGAAAAGGTACAAGATTATACGTATCTGCTTTTCGCTTCAATGAACATGAAAAAGATAGCCTTATGGACATCACGTAAGGATTCACCTTCTTCATTGTTTGGTCATATTATAGATTCATTTATCCAATTAATGAACATAAAAACGGGGTTAGTCCTTCAAGTGAAGTTCTAACCCCGTATTTGTCTACAGTCTGAAAGGAAAGCGAGAGCTTTCCTTTATAATCCACATTTGAGTTGAGCGTTACAATTGGTGCATGTGTTGCATCCACCCATTTCTTCCACAACACCTTCAAGACAGATTGGACAGATATCACCAATTTCATTTCCAATGTCACGGTCTTGACGATCAGATCTTAAATCGGTTTTCTTCTTGGATTCTTGTTGGCCTTTAACATCGACACCAAAGTCTTTAACGATATCAAGTTGTGACCATGTCACTTCTTCATCATTCGTAAGGGATAACACTTGTGATTCACGAGAGCCATCCACATACACGGTTCCACCTTTCGCACCATTCTTGTATAGACGCTCATAAATGGTTTGAACTTGACGTACAGAATAACCTCTTGGCGCATTCACAGTTTTTGAGATTGAAGAGTCAATCCAACGTTGGATGGCACATTGAGTGTCTGCATGTTCTTCAGGACTAAGTTCCATTGCGGCCACAAAAATGTCAGGTAAAGTGCTCTTCGTGTATTGTGGGTTGTAAGCGAGGAATTCTTCCACAATCGCTGCATTGACTTCAATGAACTTACCTAAACGACCAGAACGATAGTAAGAGAAACTGAAGTAAGGTTCTAAGCCTGTAGATACACCCACCATGGTTCCAGTAGAACCCGTTGGGGCAATGGTGAGTAAGTGAGAATTACGAATACCATACTTAAGAATATCATCACGAATGTCTTGAGCTAAGGTCTTCATGTATCCAGTATTAACGAAGGCTTCACGATCGGTTAAGAAAGGGAATGATCCTTTTTCTTTCGCAATATCAATCGATGTACGATACGCTGTTTCCGCAATCGTTTGAAACACAGTGTTAATCACATCAAGGGATTCAGGAGAACCATAGCGTACACGAGCCCAAATGAGCATGTCATGAAGTCCCATGATGCCTAAACCAACACGACGTTCACCTAGTGCTTGAACTTTGTTTGGTTCTAAGAAGTAAGGAGTGTCATCAATGACGTTGTCTTGCATACGCACACAGGTTGCGACGCTGTGTTTTAAATCATCCAATAGAAGTTGACCACTGGCCTTATCTACAAAGTTAGCTAAGTTAATGGCTGCTAAGTTACATACGGAATAAGGTGCTAATGGTTGTTCACCACAAGGATTGGTGGCAACGACTTTTTGACCATAAGCGCGAGCATTGGTTTTCTCATTCGCATTGTCAATGAAGAAGATACCAGGTTCTGCGGAGTAGGTTGCACAGAAGTTAATTAAATCCCAAATATCGCGTGCACGGACGGTACGATATACTTTCACAGGATAGCCTAAAGCTGCCCATTCACGCACATCACCAATCTTATACCATTCACGATCATAGAATTCTTTCTCTTCAGCACTTAAGTGCTCAAGGTCTGGGAAACGCAAGTCATAGGAAGTATCATGTTCAACCGCATGCATGAATTCATCGGTTAAAGTGACTGAAATGTTAGCTCCTGAGAGAAACTCAGGATTGACGACTTCAAGACTACCACCACTAAGCAACATTTCACGTGCATGTGAAGCGATATGTTCAGGAACTGATTTGTTTTCAGCTAAGGATTCATACATCTCTCTTTCAATCTTAGAAAGAGGATTGAATTTAAGTTTACGTAAGGCTTCTTCTCTTACCACCACATCATTGGAATGTTCGGACAACCATTTCAATACTTTAGGATTTTGCATCTTAGAGATAATGAATTCAATGATGTCTGGGTGCCAATCCGCAAGCATGATCATTTGAGCTCCACGGCGAGAGCCTCCTTGTTCCACAAGGTGAGTTAAGTTAGCGATGTCATTGAGCCAAGAAACTGCCCCAGAAGATTTACCACCGACCCCTTTAGCGGGTGCAGCCTTAGGGCGAAGGGTAGAACCGTTGGTTCCTACACCACCACCACGAGACATGATTTCCATGACTTCCTTACGATGATCCGCAATACCACCACGGGCATCACGTACAAAAGGCATCACAAAGCAGTTAAAGTAAGTGACTTGTGTGCCACTGCCAGCGCCATAAAGAACACGACCTGCAGGGATAATGTTAAGTTTCTCTAATTCTTGAGAGAATAAATCTCCATAATAATGACGTGATTCAGTTGTCTTTTCAGTTGAAGCTAAAGCTACTCCAACACGTCGAGCAATCTGCTCATAAAATATCTCCAGTGGTTTATCCACTTTTTTAAATGGTCGAGTAATAATCCCCGTTGCAGCTTCACTTTCATTCTCAAGTGAACCTCTCCATTCTTCCTCAAGTTTAATCACCACAATTTCATCATTACGATCTACCGCAATCACTTCCCCAATCCCACGTGAAGGGAACTTAGGATCATCCTTCACGATCGTAACAACGATATCATGAACGCCTAAGGTCTTAAGACTACGATCCTTTTGAGAATAGCGATCCAACATCACCAGACGTGAAACACCATCATGCGTCGTTGAGAATCTTTCTTCAATGAGGGAAATATGAGGAAAATGTGATGAAATATCCTCGTTGAGTTTATCTATTGTTACTTTAGAATATTTCATACTCTTCTCCTTAGTACTATGTTTCTAATTCTAACACAAAGCAATGAAAGTCTTTCTTTGAAATTATTTTCATTTGGTAAATATCATCGATTTTTCAAAATTATTGATTAATCAGAATGAAAATATAATCGGATAAACGATTAATGTAGATGCGAATTAAAGGTCGATCGCCATGTTCTTTAAAGGCACGAATCATGACACGCTCTAATCGTCGAATGATGGTTCTTAGCACGTTGAGGCGTGCACGATAAGGATCATCAAATGGCCATACAAATCCATTGCAGGAATCAGCCACTTCCTTGATTCTGGTTTCGAGAGTGTCGATGTAGGATTGAGTGAACTCACTTTCATCCACAAAGCCTGCCACAATGGAAGCAATCAGACTGAGTTCCTTATGACGATCTTTAAACTCATTCAGTTTATCAGGAGCCATGGATTGGTTGTAGATGATAAAGGCCATGGCTTCATCCAAATGACCAATACAATCAACCAGACTGCTGTCTTTTTCTACACGGGCATTCTTAACTCCAGTGTGCCCTTGATCACCGGTTTTAGTCATGACTTTCATAAAGTTCTCCTTGGTATTGACGAGCTAAGCGACAAATCACATTGGCTAATGGAGTGAACGCAAGACTCGTAAGTATATAATTCGATACTGCGTGGATGATGTCAAAACTTATGCCTCGAACATAGTAGGCAATCATGGTGGAAAACCCATAGAGGACACCATGATGAACTGAGAAAAGAAAACCAAAGAAGAGTCCCCAGACCCCACTTAACAAAGCCCATCGTTCAGGATTTTTCTTGTTAAGTGGTTTAAAGAGGTAAATGAGGATGACCCATACAGGCCAAATCCACATGTATCCAATGACCCAATCCCCCATGCCCCATAAAAGCATTTGAAGAAGGGTGAAAAGAAGAGAAACAATAAGGGTGGATGATAAAGGAAGGAAAAGAGAATAAAGAATAAACAGTAAGCTTACCAGTTCAACATTTGGAAGGGATGCGAGCGCAAATTGCGCAACCAAAAGTCCAACAGAAAGAAAACTGATTAAAATCCATCCTCTTAATTTATTCATTATTCAAAACCTTTGTATGAGAAGGTGAATATATTGCCATCTTCAAGAGTTTGATAGTCTACACCTAAACAATAGCCATCTTTGACACATTGGGTGTTATTGGATGATTCCCAACCCCACCATTCAGGTCCTGTAGCCATGTTTTCAGTTATGACTGTGTTGATGCCTTGTAGTCCTCTTCCAAAGGGATCAGTTTTAGCACCAGAGAATGTAATGCTTAATTTTTCAGCCTCGTGTAACTCTTCAAAGAGTTCACCAAGGGTTAATGCGTTGGTTTTCACATTGAGGGTTTGGCCAATGCTCTCGTGTTGAATGATGAGCGTGATGCTCTTATCGCCTTCAATGCCTTTGGGTCTTAGTAAATGTTGTGCACCTAGAAACAACACTGTCCCAAGAACCAATACGGAAACTAATTTTATCCATTTTTTGTTCATATGGACTCCTTTCAGTAAAAAACACATCCAGTGGATGTGCAAAAAAGACAGTAAATGCCTTTGTAATCTTGCACCCAGAAGATTAAGGTTGTCAGTCCATGGCAGGTCTACTGGCTAAAACGTCGTCCTTGCTACTCCCTTCCCATGTCTAGGATCACAGTGGTTTGAGTAGTTTGTCAGTTTTACAGTTGCTGGGGCAGCTTTGGCGATCCAAATTCCCTATTAGGCACTATGTGCACCGTGTCTGATACCATTATTATAAGGAGGGAAGATGATGATAATCAATGTAAAAAAGTTATTTTATGCATTTCACATATTTGATTGGGGGTGTGTTAAAATAATGGCGAGGTAACTGTATGAATTATGCTGTATTGTTGTTAGCTGCAGGAAAAGGAACACGCTCAGGTTTAGGCTATGACAAAATGTTCATGGTGCTTAAAAATGGTAAAACCGTGCTCCAACATTCTATGGAATTGTTTCTCTCCGATCCACGTTGTAAAGAAATTGTGGTCGTTACCAATAAAAAAGACATGCCTAAGATTTTAAAGTCTTCAGATAGTGGTCATGTGGTTATGGTTAATGGTGGTGTTCGTCGTCAAGACAGTGTCATCAATGGATTAATGGCCATTAAAGAAGATACCGTACTGATTCATGATGGAGCCAGACCATATTTATCCTTGGATGAGATTGATGCCTTACTGGAAGCCATGGAAAGTGAAGAAGCTGCTATTCTAGGGGTTGCTCCACGTGGTTCTGTTAAGAAGGTTGTGGATGGGTATATCTCTAAATCCATTGATAAATCCAGTCACGTGATTGCGCAAACGCCGCAAGCGTTTAAAACACCTTTTATTATTAAATGTTACTTAAAAGCTGAACAACAACGTCTTGAAGCAGATGATGATGCTGAAATTGTTGAATTGGTGTCATCAGCCAAAATCAAAGTGGTTTCAGGATCAAGAAACAATGAACGAATAAACGTTGTAGGATAAAGTGAGGAAAAAACATGTGTGGTTTTGTAGGGTTTTTAGATTCTAATCAACATAAACAAGAAATTATTAAACAAATGAATGATACGATTATCCATCGTGGACCGGATGGTGAAGGATTTTATGTGGATGAACATATCGCCATGGGATTTCGTCGCTTATCCATCATTGACTTAGATCATGGGCATCAACCCATTTTTAATGAGGATAATTCACTGGTCTTAAATTTCAATGGCGAGATATACAACTACCAAGAACTCAGAGAAGTGTTGCTTCAAAAAGGGCATTCGTTTAAAACCCATTCTGACTCAGAAGTAATCCTTCATGGGTATGAAGAATATGGGGAAGGGATAGTTGAACATTTAAGAGGAATGTTCGCTTTTGTGATTTATCACAAAGACACTCAACGCTTGTTTGCGGCACGTGATCATTTTGGGATTAAACCATTTTATTACACTCTTCAAGATCAACTTTTTATGTATGGCTCTGAGATCAAATCCTTTTTGAAACACCCTTCATTTAAAAAGGAACTCAATAAAGATGCGTTACAACCGTATTTAAGTTTTCAATCTTCGGTTTTAGAAGAAACCTTTTTTAAAGGTGTTTTCCCATTACTTCCAGGTCATACGCTCACCTATCATCAAGGAAACCTTACCCTTCGTCCTTACTCGACATTAACGTTTGATTCTAAAGATTCTATTCGTCCAATCACCATTAATCAAGTGATGCAAGAAAGTGTTATAGCACACAAGATTGCAGATGTGGAAGTAGGAAGTTTCTTATCTTCGGGCGTTGATTCCAGTTACATCGCTTCGATTGCTAATGTGGATAAGACATTCACGGTTGGATTTGAAAGAGATGGATTCAATGAGTGTGATGAAGCTAAAGAGTTGGCAGACTTATTGAACACACATCACTTTTCTAAGGTCATCTCACCTAAAGAATTCTTTAGTGTTTTATCTCAAGTTCAATACCATGCGGATGAACCACATGCGAACCTCTCGGCAGTACCTCTCTATTTCTTGTCTTCAATGGCATCAAAACAAGTCAAAGTGGTCCTTTCAGGTGAAGGTGCTGATGAGCTATTTGGAGGTTATGAAAGTTATCTTACTTCGAAAAAACGTATCTTAGCTAAACGCTTTCCATCATCTCTGCGTCATGGCATTGCGAAAATCATTAAGCAAGCTCCTCATCACAAATTTAAAGGATGGGCAGAAGCCTTTAGTCCTTTAGAGGAATCCTTTATTGGTCAAGCGTTCATTATGGATGAAGAAGAATCAAGCAAGCTCCTTCAACCTCATTATCATTCTAATCAATCCATTCAATCCATTGTACAGCCATGGTATAAGCAAAGTATGCATCAAGATGAAGCGATCAGAAAAATGCATCTAGACATGAACTTATGGCTCAACAGGGATATCTTAACTAAAGCTGATAAAATGACCATGCTCATTCGTTGGAACTGCGAGTTCCTTTCTTGGATAAAGAAGTATGGAAGCTCGCACGAACGATCCCTGTTGAACAAAGCATTGATGCTAAAGTCACCAAAAAATTATTCAGAGAAGCAGCGTTGGAGAAGATTCCTCAAGCGTGGGCTCAACGCAAAAAACTAGGGTTTTTAGTTCCATTTCGCTATTGGATCTTAGAGGACAATGCCATGAAGTGGATACATGAACAATTTACACTACCATTTGTGTCGGAGTTCTTTCACCAAGAAGCGTTATTAAAACTCTTAACCGACCACAAAGAAAATGGCAGTGAAGGAAGAAAGATTTATACAATACTTTGTTTTATTCTTTGGTATGATCAATATTTTGCTCATTAAGGTTACTTTATTAAGATAAGCGCATTGCTTATCTTTTCGTTTGAAACCTTTCTTTTTTTGATAGAATAGAGGCATGAACATGAAACAAACTCTACGATTCTTTATCGCTCTTTGGGCATCAAAATCAATCATTCTTTTAATGCGTTTACTCAAGCGCAACGCAACACACTTTCCAGGTGATGTCGCTTTAAAGATTGATCCAAACTTTCTAAGTCATGTATCACGCCCATCACATGTCATCATGATCACTGGAACCAATGGTAAAACCAGTGTCACTAACATGATTCTGGATGTTTTTGCGCAAGATAAGATCGCTGTTATCCATAATGCTTTAGGAAGCAATATCCTTCAAGGTATCACCTCTAGCATGATAGAAGGGACCACCCTCACGAATAAAAGTAAACATGAATGGGCAATCTTGGAAGTGGATGAGCGAAGTTCACGTTTAATGATGCCATATTTAAAACCAGACTATGTGATTGTGAATAACCTGTTTAGGGATTCCTATCGTCGTAATGCCCATGTGGAATTCATCATTGGAATACTTCAAAACTCAATTCCGGAAACAGCCCATGTGATTGTGAATGGGGATGATATGTTTGCGACACAAGTGATTCAACAGCGCAAACACACCATTTTTTCGCTTCAACCCATTTCTGATGAAGTCACACGACAAGACTCGCGCATCCATGATGGACAGCTGTGTCCTCAATGCTTCCATCCAATGACCTTTACTTTTGTGAGGTACCACCATTTATCTCATTACTATTGTCCACAATGTGGTAACACCAACAGAAACAGTGATGTGGTGGCCATGTTAAGTTCCATTAAGAGTAAACAACTTCATCTTAATGTTCACAACCAAACCTATGTTGTGGACCGTGAAGTACCATCAGTGAATGATGCATACAATACAGCTGCTGTCTTTGCCTTGTTTAATGCTTTAGGCAATGATTTGGCTCTTCGATCAAAACAACTTTCTTCAATTAAAGTGGTTTCCTCACGATTCAGTGAAATGATGGTTAAGAATAAACGCATTGTTGGATTATTGGCGAAGGATCAAAATCCTGTAGCTAACTCAAGACTATGTGACTTCTTATCAACCCAACCGCAATGGGGACGTTTGGGGCTTTGTTTCATGAATGAAGTGCATGCTCATGAAGATCATCCTCATGAAGTGGAAAACATGGCCTATTTGTATGATACTGATTTTGAATATTTGAAGGAGAGTCATATCACACAGTTCATGCTCGGTGGACATCGTCGTTATGAGTTTAGAGCACGATTAATCATGGCAGGATGTGATCCTCAAGCAATGGTGATGGTTGAAAAAGAGGAAGATGAAATCGATAAAATCGACCTCAACCAAGTGGATACCATTGTGCTAATGTACTCAACTAAGAATATTCCTGAAGGCATTATGTTAAGAGAGAAACTCATTACACGTATTCAAAAGGAGGTTGTATGATCATTGAATGGTTAAATCCAGAAGGAACGATGTTGTTTGGTGATCGTGGAAACTTAGATGTCTTAAAAACCACCTTTCCAGAGGCTACGTTCATCATGACACCTCTATACTCGATTCCTCATTTCACTCAACATCCTGTTGATCTGGTGTGTGTGGGGTCAATGAATGAGCGTATGCAAGAACAGATGATTTTATGGCTCACTCCATTCAAAGAAGCATTGACTCAACGTATCCAACATGATCAAGGTATGCTTTGGTTTGGTAACAGTTGTGAGATATTAGGACATAAAATCATCCATTCAAATAAAGAAACATTAGGACTTAATCTGTATTCATTTGTGGTGAATCAAGAAAGCATTAAACGCTACAATGCATTGGTCGGTATTGAAACGAAATATGGGTTAATTCTAGGTCATAAAAGCACGTTCTCCTTATTCACCAAAACAGAGGATACACCAAGTTTTGGAAAGGTTGTGCATGGCTTTGGACATCATCTAAGTGATCCAATGGAAGGCATTCATGATCATCACATGATTGCTTGTTCACTGCTTGGGCCTCTCTTAGCCCTTAATCCTCATTTCGCTCAACTGTACTTAAGTGAGGTGTTGAAGAAAGAGGTTAATCTTGCTTTTAAGGACGATTTAATCCTTGCCTATGAAGCGAAGAAAAAAGATTTTGAGACTATAAAACATTATATCTATGACTAACAAAAAGTTCGCTTTTGCGAACTTTTATTGTGCAAGATAAATGATGTGATCCACCATGTCCATCATTGGGTCAATGACTAAAATAGGGGTCTGTTTTTGATAAAGGGCTAACCCTACTTCAGTGCATCCCGCAAGAATGAGGGTGGCACCTTGTTCCACTAAATGATCAATGGCTTGAAGCAAATACTTTGAACCTGCTTCAAGGTGATTGGATTTGATTCCTTCAAATGGATCATAAATGCCTTTCATCACTACATTGGTTTGAATTGTTTCATTAGGAACGATGAACTCAATGTGAGGTAATGCTTTTTGAAACAACTGTGTTTTCAGTGTTCCACTTGTGGCAAGTAATCCTACTTTATGTCCATTCAATTGTTTGGAAGAAGAGAGCAGTTCAAAGACATTAAGTAATTTAAATTGAGCTTCATCTTTAAACTCATTAAAGAAGGCATGAGATGTAAAACATGTGATGAAACCAAGTTCAACATTGGCACTTGAAAGCATTTTTAAGCTTTCCTTAATGGCAGGAACGGGACTTTCGCCTTGATTCAATAAGGCTAAGGTACGATCAGGAATGCTTGAATTAGAATCCAACACCACATGAAACTGTTCCTGATCTTTACTGACAGGATGTTTTAAAATGAGTTGTTGAGCATAGAATAGGCTTGCGAGAGGTCCCATGCCACCAATGATGCCAATACGCTTCATCGTTTTATCCTCCTCATAACAGATTTAACCATTTTCTTTATAAGTAAGCGAAGAAATCTAAAGAAAGGTCTAAGATCATTCCAAGCAAAGATAGATTCCACTTTCTTAAGATTAAAGGTACTCATGACGTCTTTAAAGGTTAACTGCTTGGTTTTGATGTAGTTCAATATGGCTAATCCATCTTCGTACATGTACCAGAACACATAAGGTTGAGTTTCAATCACAAAGGATGATTCTAGAGGGAACCCGACTGCTTCACTGTAGGCAAGATAAGGAAAGTTAATGCCGACTTTTCTTAATAGTTCATTCAGATTAGTTGTTCTTACATTCACTTCAATCATGTAGAACTCCCCAGTTTTTTCATGCTTCTTAAATTCAATTTCCGCAAACCCACTCCACCCAATTTGGCTAAGGAAAGGAGCACCAATGTCATGCAATTCTTTTACATAATGATGTTTGGTGTAAACAGAAGCCCCATAGTTAATTTGGGTATTGGCGAAGTTTTTGACAAGATGTCGCTGCAATCACTTCACCCTGAGCATTCACATAGGCATCATAGGTATACATGTGATCATCAAATCCTGGAATCATCTGTTGAATGATCACATCAACTTCTTTCTCTTTTGCTAAGTTTAGGTAATGATTGAGTTCTTCATCATTGTTAATCACAAACAACTTTACTCTAAAGTTCTTAACAAATTCACTTGAGATAGCCCCTTTCATCACAAATGGATAACCCACTTCATTGACTTTAATGGATAGATTAGGATCATCTTGATGAAAGGTCACAGGAATCTTAAGACCATATTTTAAAGCCAATGCATCAACACTGCTTTTATCCAAGACTTGCGTAGCAAGTC